>NZ_QSBK01000024.1:0-39298 GCF_003465685.1 Collinsella sp. AF04-24 | reverse complement strand
GAAACACATCTCCACCGTTCCTTCAACTGGGAAAATGCCGACCCGGGGGCCCGAATGGGACCTCGGGGGCGTTCGGCTAGCTGCGGGAACGGCCTATTCGCTCAATGTGTTCGGCTGAGATCGGAAATCAACCTTCGCGCGTGGGCGCGTGGGCGTAAACTTTTAGTTGGGCAAATCCGGCAGATTGGAGCTTGAAACATGAGGGATATGCACCTCATGTCGCTCATAAAACGTCTCCTGACCTCGAAGGAGAACGTTTTTTAGCGATAAAAGGAGACATAAATATGATCTGGTTTACCAGCGACACCCACTTCGGGCATGAGAACGTGCTGAAGTTCACCGACCGCCCGTGGGAGACGATTTGGCAGATGAACGACGCCATCGTCGACAACATCAACGGCAAGGTTGCCGTGGACGACGAGCTCTACATCCTGGGGGATTTCTCATTCAAGATGACCGCCCAGGACGCCTACGGGCTGCGCAAGCGGATCGCCTGCAGGCGCATCCACCTCGTCCCGGGAAACCACGACAAGGACTGGACCCAGCCGGCGGTCGCGGGCGCCTTCACCGTGGAGCCGCCGATCTGCGTGCTCAAGATCGACGGGCAGAAGATCGTCCTGAGCCATTACCCCATGGCCGACTGGCAGGGCATGAGCCATGGATCGTGGCACCTCCACGGGCACATCCACAGCAGCGGCGGCGCGTACAACGAGTTCAACCGCAAGCAGGGCCTTCTGCGCTACGACGTCGGTTGCGATGCCAACGGGCACTCCCCGGTGAGC
Source organism: Collinsella sp. AF04-24 (assembly GCF_003465685.1). Lineage (NCBI taxonomy): Bacteria > Bacillati > Actinomycetota > Coriobacteriia > Coriobacteriales > Coriobacteriaceae > Collinsella > Collinsella sp. AF04-24. The sequence goes on along the minus strand of NZ_QSBK01000024.1, from coordinate 38,516 downwards.
CTCGATGAGCTGAGGGAATGGTTCGCCGGAGTCGACGAGCCGTGCGGCCGGGTGAAATGGCCCTGGTGGGTCAACGAGACCGGCGACAGGCAGGTCGAGCGCGAGCTGGCGGCGTACAAGAGGGAAGAGGCGATCCGATGACGGTCTATGTGACGGGCGACATCCACGGTGGGCTCGACATGCAAAAGCTCCGCGACTGGGAGCTTGGCGACAGTCTTACCAGCGACGACTATCTCATCGTTGCCGGTGACTTTGGCTTTCCGTGGGGCTTTTCTGCCGAGGAATGCGCCGACATCGCTTGGCTGGAATCGCGCCCCTACACGGTACTGTTCGTCGACGGCAACCACGAGCGCTTCGATCACTGGGAGGAGCGCCCCATGGAGCCGTGGCATGGCGGGCTGACGCAGCGCCTGTCGGACACCTCGCCCATTCGGCGCCTGACGCGCGGCGAGGTCTTCGAGCTCGACGGTTCGACAATCTTCACCATGGGCGGTGCCACGAGCGTGGACAGGGAATACCGCGTGCCGTATTCCAGCTGGTGGCCTCAGGAGCTCCCGGATGAGCGCGAATTCGATGCCGCGCGGGCAAAGCTCGACGAGGTCGGCTGGAAGGTCGACTGCGTCATCACCCATACCTGCGCCACGCGCATGCTCTCGCCGACGCTCTACCCGGACCCAGGCTGGGAACGCCCCGATGTGGACCGGCTGACCGGATTCCTCGACGAGCTCGAGGACCGCCTGGACTACAAGCGCTGGTATTACGGCCATTTTCACCGAGACGGCAATCCGGACGAACGGCACACGGTGCTGTATGACCGGATCGTGAGGCTCGGGGACAAACTCCTGCCGTGGGGTGCGTACTGATGACGGTCTATGTGACAGGCGACGTGCACGGCAGGGCCGAGTACGGGTCCAGCCGGTTTGCATTCAAAAATTGGCCGCTGGGCCGGACCCTGACGCGCGATGACGCGGTGATCGTGGCCGGCGACTTCGGCTTTGTCTGGGACGGCTCGAATGCTGAGAGGTATTGGCTCGACTGGTTCGAGTCGAAGCCCTGGACCACGTGTTTCGTAGACGGCAACCATGAGAACCACCACGCCCTGGCCGGGCTGCCGGTGCGGGAGTGGAACGGCGGGCTCGTCCATGAGGCACGACCGCACGTGCTGCACCTGATGCGCGGAGAGGTGTTCGATATCGACGGGCTCACAGTCCTTGCCATGGGCGGCGCCGCGAGCAACGACAGGCAGTATCGCAAGGAGGGGAGGAGCTGGTGGCCTGAGGAGATGCCGAGCGAGAAAGAGACGGAACACTGCCGTTCCTCGCTCGACCGCGTGGGCTGGAAGGTCGACTACGTTGTGACTCACGAGGCTCCGGCTGCCCTTGCTGAGGGGCTGTGTCGCGAACGCGGACATGAGTACCGCGGGGATCCGCTGCAAACCTTCCTGGGTGAGCTCGACGGACGGCTCGGCTACCGCGTCTGGTTCTTCGGTCACTACCATCGCGATAAATGGTGCGACACCAGGCATCGCCTTATCTACCGAGACATCGTGCCGATCGAAGATGCTGCGCCCGGTTCTAGAAACCTTCTAAAAGCGCTCTAGAAGGTTTCTAGAAATCAGTTACCTGACAGGAAGGGCGCGGGACTACTCGCCCCTCATCTTGGTCATGACCTCGACCTTGGCCTCGGCCACGGTCGCCCGCCGCTCGGAGGCGGCGAGGCGGTCCTTGAGGGCGGCGACTTCGGCCATCAGGTCGCGCTGGGCCAGTAGCGCATCGCTCAGCTCGGCCTGGGCTTTCAACGCAGCGTCACGCTCGCCGCGCAGTCGCTCGATCTCATCGGCCATGGCCTCAGCCTCGGCGTGGAGCTGGGCGACCTGCCTGCCGAGCCCCTTAGCACGGGAAAGGTGCCTGACGCCCGCGGCGTGGAGCTCGTTGTTCTCGAGTTCGAGACTCGCGGTATCGAGTTCGAACTTCTCCTCTATAAAGGCAATCCGCTCATTGCAGTCGGCCTCAATTTTTTCATTCCGATCCGTCGCCTCGGCGAGCTTGCGGTTGAATTTGTCGAGCTGGGCCCTGAGCAGCGCGTTCTCGGTCTTGAGATCGGCGGTCTCGCGCAGCAGCTTCTCTCGCCAAGCCTTTTCAATCTGCTCGGCGGCCTCATCGAGGACGTCCTTCACGCCGGGCGTCTCGCTGATTTTTCTGTCGTTCGGGTTGTCTGTCATCGTGCGGCACTCCAATCAACAATGGGCATGGCTCCGCCATGCCGTACGGCTGGGAACAAATACGCGGCCGCTGTTGAGTTGTGTTTGTCCTGCGCTTGGTGAGTTCTAAAAGCGTCTCAAGTCATACGTTCACGCAGGTTTTCGATTGGAGAAATACCGCACGTTTTCATGGTATCACGTGCCTTAAAGAACATGAATGGGCGGTCATATCGATTCGTTGAAAATAGCACCTACGACGTGCTGGTGGCGGGAGAGTGATGGCGTTAAAGATGTCGAGAATGATTATGGGAGTATTTTAGATGCAGGTATGAGAAAGGGTCGAATCGAAGTGTCTGGCCGGACGCCAATTGTCCGGGAACTGTTTCGGTTCGACCCTGCTTCATTTTACATCCGCGGCATGTTTTTGTAGACGCCTGGCGATTACCGACCTTCACGACCTCGATGACGGTTTCCCCGTCCTCGATTCTTGCCAGATTGCGGTAGACATGCTGCGTGAATGGTCGGATATCATTTGAGCCAGAATCCTCTTCTATTGAAGCGGATTCTGGCTCAGTGGTTTTTAACTCGGTTGTTTGACAGAAGCCCACGTCGATAGTCGGGCTGTGGACTTAAGATTTCGGGGGCTCCCAAGCGTTTTCGATCGCGGCGCGGTAGATTGCAGCGTAATTAAGCATCCAGCTGCCATCACCAGTTTTTTGAATATACCCCTTATCCTTTAGAGAAGTATAGGCTCGGGATATCGTGTTCTTGCTCAAGTGGTAGTGATCCTCAATCCATTTGCTTCTAGCGCAAAAGCCCATGGGCCGTTTGTTTTTGGAAGGTTTTCCAAACTTCCATACGAGGCCGAGGATGAGACGCTCGGCGGCAACGGTGGTGACGCAGCACGCCCACTCGGGCACTGAAATAAAAATAGCTTTATCCATTTTCTCTATAATCTTTCGTTGCTCGGTAACATCATCGTTGAATATGTCGGAAATTGACGGTAGCTCGCTCATGTTTACCACCTAGTCAAGGTGGGCGGTACGACCTTCAAGCTGCTTGAAAAGCTCATAAAACGAGCTTTCAAACATGTAATTCGAGCGATGGATTTGGATGAGCTTGCCGGACTCGCGCATGAATTTGCGTGCGGTGTTTTCGCTCCAGCCAGTGAGTTCGCGGATATCGTTAACGCGGAGCAACCGATCGCACTGAGCGGCACCAGTGGGGAAAGTCGGTGTGGACGCCTGAGTGCTAATCTTTGGAGTAGCCATGATGAGCTATCCTTTCAATGAGGGCCCTCCCTGTGCTTGTAAGACTTACCAGGTTCATAAGCACTTGGGGGGCCGGTTTCTATGACTACATGCGTAGCCATCTGACAGCTTTAGCATGTATTAAAACTCATTAGTTGTCAATCAAATATAGCATCTACCTGCGGAAACGGTATTATAGTACCGTAATATTATGAATAAAACGATGAATGAAAAACATGCTATTTCTCGCTTCTCTGTATATAGGCGTTGATGAAGTCTTCGTAGCCTTTAACTGCTTTTATTTCTGATTGTTGAACGAGGCTTGTATACGTTTTGAGCGTGATATTGGGGTCCGCGTGGCCAAGAATACCTTGCACGCTTCTAACGTCCGATCCGTTCGCCAGCATAAAAGTGCTTACGCAATGCCTGAGCTGATGCGGGCAGATGCCCTTATATAGTTTTCCGCCAGTCGAATTATTCGGCTCATAGATTCCAAGATTGCAGCTAACTGCGAAATCGCGAAACCAATGGTTGAAGATGTAGTTCTTCATGTGACAGACAGTAGGGACCCCTTGCTCGACAGCAATATCGCTAATGATGGGAGTGCTGCCAGTCTGGGACAGCCCCAGAGAGGCCAGGAGCTCTTTTTGTATGGCTGACCATGATTGAAGACGTTCGGCCAGGGTTTCTCCAACGGGGATTTTGCGTTGGCTTTCTTGTGACTTGGGTGCCCTCAGTTCATGATCGTTGGTGTACTGCCTGTCAATTTTCAAGGTTTTATTGGCAGGGTCCCAATCGCGCCATTCGAGGCCCAGCATCTCGCCTTTTCGCATACCCGTATACACTAGTACTAGCGTACCAACAGCTTCGGCGGTGAGCTCAATGTGTTGAAGATGTGTGCATAGGGTAGCTACTTGCTCGATTGTCAGTGATTCTCTTTTGTTGCGTGGTCTGCGAACATGAACGGTAGCGCAGGGGTTTCGGTCAATTATCCTCTTTGCGACTGCATTCGACAGAATCTGGCGCAGTTTCGCATTGATTCGTACAAGCTCAGATGGTTTGTATTTTCCCGTACGACGAGCTTCGGCATATGTTTCTTCGATTAGATCGGGAGTTAGCCCCTCAATTGTCTGAAACGCGCCGAATAGGTCTTCGATATGCCTGCAATCGTACGCTTCTCTTTCATAGCTCGTTGGCGCAAGCTCGGTGTCCCTATTTTCATGAAAGGCCCAGCAGTAGGACGCAAGCAAAGTGGGCTTTTTAGTTTTAGTGATCGTGCCAGAGGAGTTGATTTCAGCCAGCTTGGCCTGCATTGCAGCCTTAGCTTCTGTTTTAGTCTTGCAACGAACCGTATAAGTTGGGGATCGTTTGTAACGCCCTGTCTTAGGGTCCTTGACCCCAAGGGAAAAATAATAGCGATAGGTGTTAGGTGATCTCTTGTCTTTCCAACACGTGCCTCTTCCGCTAATTAGTGGCTGTTCTGACATCTTTGCACTCCGTTTCTTTGAATAGTTTTCAACAATTCATTGAGTGCAGTTTAGCTAAAGCTGTTAGTAATATGTTTGTAAAAGCGTAGGCGCAGCTACCGGAGGTAAAAGACACAAACTGCTATGTTTATCTGCGGTTATATGGTGTTCAATGATGCTTGATGAATAGTAGGGGGTAGCATTAAATCATATCTCCTAAAGCGGGTGTCGACGGTTCGAATCCGCCCGGGGGCACCAGAGATTTGCCGAGCCCGGTACCACCACGGTGCCGGGCTCTTCTGGTCTAAGGGCAGGGTTCGAGCCGTCGACACCCGCGTCACCAATTTCCCGCGGGGGGGTTGAATTCGCCCGGGGGCACCAGAGATTGATCGAGCCCGGTACACCGCCACGGTGCCGGGCTCTTCTGGTTCATGCCATGTCAAAAACGAAGCGCCCGCTTGCTGGGGGAGCAAGCGGGCGCCTGTGAGTGAATATGTTTGCGGCGAGAGCCGTAATGGGCGGTGGGGTGGCGACTAGTTGACCGTACCGGAATCGTCGCCCGTGCCCGAGCCCGAACCCGAACCCGAGCCAGAAAGTGCGACCGTCAGCGTAATCGTGCTGTCGGTAGACTGCTTGCCGGTGGGGGAGACGCCCGTAACGGTGGCGTTTTCGTTGCCGCTCACGGGGTTACCGTTCTGATCGCAGAATGCGATGTTGTAGAACCCGGCGTTGTTGAGCGCGGTAACGGCGGCGGAGATGCTCTTGCCGTACAGGTTGCCCGGAACGCTGGCTTTGCCGGACTTCTTGGCAATGACGACGGTAATCGTGGCGCCAGGCTTCTGCTTGCCGCTGGGGTTCCAGCTAATCACGGTGCCCTCGGTAACCGAATCGTTCTCCTGGTAGCTCACGTCGACGCCAAAGCCTGCCATATCGAGGGCGTTGCGCGCCTGGGCCTCGGTCATGTCGGTCAGATCGGGGACGGAGGTGGTGTCAGGACCGCTGGAGACCTTGTACGAGATGGTCGTGCCCTTCTCGACTTCCTTACCGGGTTTGGTGCCCTGCTCAAAGACCTGGCCCTCATCGGCCTCGTTGGCCTCCTCGGAGGCGTTGCCCTTCAGGCCAACGCTTGCCAGCGCGGCTTCTGCCTGGTCCTTGGTCAGGCCGACAAGCTGGGGAACCTCAACCTTCTCGGAGGGCTTGGGGCCCTTGGAGATTACCAGGTTCACCTTGGTGCCCTTGGCCTTCTTGGTTTTGCCGTTGGGCGTCTGCTCGGCGACCTTGCCCTCGTCGATATCGTCGTTGTAGCTTTGGTCGATGGTGCCGACCTCGAGGCCGGCTTCCTTGATCTGCTCGACGGCAGTCTGCTGGTCCTTGCCCAGCACATCGGGCACGGTGACCTGCTCGCCGCCAAAGAGTCCTGTGGCAAAGGCCACCACGATGCCGATGACGGCAACGGCTGCCACCACGGCGGCGATGATCTTGTTCTTGTTGGATTTGGGCTTTTCGACCTCGTAGGAGCCGGTGGAGCCCGAAACCGAGCTACGGGCGGTATTCTGGCCGCTCACGCCCGAGACGGGACGCACCATAGCGCGCGTCTGATCGGAAAGCTCGCGAGTCTTGGTGGCGCCCAACTCACCGGGGGCACCGATGATGCGTGTGGGCTCCGAGATGTTTACGGCACGGCCCGACAGGTAGCTGTTGAGCACCTGACGAAGCTCGTCGGCGGTCTGGAAGCGGTTTGCCGGGTCCTTCTCCATGCACTTGAGGATGATGCGCTCAAGGTCGGCGTCGACACCGGAGTTGATCTGGCTCGGTGGAATAGGCAGCTCGTTGACCTGCTTGAGTGCGACCGAGATAGCGTCGTCACCGTCAAAGGGAACGCGGCCGGTGGCGCACTCATACATCACGACGCCCAGCGAGTAGATATCCGAGGTGGGGCCGAGGTCCTGACCACGGGTCTGCTCGGGGCTGACGTAGTGGGCGGTTCCCAGCACGTTGTTGTCTTGCGTGAGGTGGCTGTTCTTGGCGCGCGCGATGCCAAAGTCCATCACCTTGATGTTGCCGTCGGGCAGCACCATGATGTTCTGCGGCTTAATGTCGCGGTGGATGATCTCGTGCTTGTGGGCGACCGAAAGCGCGGAGCTGATCTGCGAGCCGATCTGGGCGACCTTCTTGGGGTCGAGGGCGCCGTGGCTCTTGATGCCGCTCTTAAGGTCGGTGCCGCGCAGGTACTCCATGACGATGTAATAGGTGTCGCCGTCTTTGCCCCAATCGTAGACGCCCACGATATAGGGGGAGGAGAGACCGGCTGCTGCCTGGGCCTCCTGCTTAAAGCGTGCGGCGAAGGTTGCGTCGCCAGCATACTGTGGCAGCATTATCTTGACGGCTACCGTGCGGTCGAGGACCTGGTCCTGTGCACGGTAGACGGTCGCCATACCGCCTGTCCCCACCTTATCCTTGAGGAGGTATCTTCCCCCGAGGACCCTCTGTTCCATTCCTGCTCCTAACATAACTATTCGCTCAACGATGTGTGTAGTACCTACGATGTGGCCGCTGGGGCCGTGTGGCGCGTTGCCGCTAACTCTTCGGCCGCGGCGCGCCTTGGGTGTCCGATTCGATCATGGACATCACGCTCCCTGTGCGGCAAGCGCCGCGGTCAGGACGATACCGGCGATCTTGGCGGCCTTGACGTCATGCTTGTCGTAATCCTCCAAGGCCACCGAGATGGCGACCGTGGGTGAATCGTAAGGCGCAAAGCCAACGAACATCGAGTTGACGTTGGTGCCGCCGGTCTCGGCCGAGCCGGTCTTGCCGGCGACCTTGACGCCGGGGACCTGGGCATCGGTGCCAGTACCGGACTGGACGACGGCGAGCATGACCTGCTTGACCTGGTCGGCCGTGGCGGAGCTGACGGCCTGACCCAGCGAGCGGGGCTGCGTGGTCTTGACCACAGTTCCGTCCGGGGCGAGTACCTGAGCTACAAAGTACGGGTCCATGACCACGCCACTGTTAGCGATGGCGGCGGCAATCACGGCGTTTTGCATGACGGTGGTCTGCGGCCCGGGCGTGTGGTCCATGCCGACAGGCTGGCCGGCGCCGGCCCAGGCGGTCTCCCACTCGGTCATGAGCGACGGGTCGGCCATGATGGAGGCCGCGGAGGTCAGGTCCTGGCCGAGCTTTTGGCCGTAGCCAAAGGCGTTGGCAAACTGCACGAGCGTGTTTGCGCCAACTTCGTTTGCCACCTGGCCAAAGACGACGTTGGAAGACACGGCAAAGGCCTGCTGCAGGCTGATGGTGCCGTAGCTCTCGTTGGCATAGTTGGTGACCGGCGCGTTGCCGATGTCCATGGAGCCGGGCGCCTGGTAGGTGCTGGTAAGGCTGGCGGTGCCGGTCTCGAGTGCCGCGGAAAGCGTAACGACCTTAAACGTGGAGCCCGGCGTGTACAGCGCGTCCATGGCGCGATTGTACATAGAGCCGTCCTCGCCGCCGCCCGCCTGCAGCAGGGCGTCGATGTTGGTGTTGTCGTAGGTGGGCGAGCTGGCACATGCGAGCACCGCGCCGGTACGCGGGTCGATGACCACTACAGCGCCCTTAAAGCCCTTGAGCGCCTGCTCGGCCGCCGTCTGGATACGCGAGTCAATGGTGAGCTTGGCGGTGTTGCCCGGCTGGGTCTGGCCCGCGAGCGACGCGATGGCGTTGTTCCAGCTGGAGTAATCCTTGGAGCCGGTGAGCGTGTCGTTCATGACGCTCTCGATGGCGGTGGTGCCATACTGCTGGCTCACGTAGCCAACCACGTGCGCTGCCAGGTTGCCGTTGGGGTAGGAGCGTACGTAGGTGCCGTCCTCCTGCTGCAGCGACTCGGCCAGCGTCACGCCGTCGGACGTGATGATGGAACCGCGCTGGATGTACTTGGAGCGGGCGATGGTGTGGTTGTTGGTCGGCATGTCCTGATAGTCCTTGGCCTTAATGACCTGGACATAGGTGAGGTTGCCGATAAGGATGGCGAACAGCGCCGTAAAGGCGAGCACCGCACGGGTTAGACGGTTGGCGAGCGCAACGCGGCCGAGCACGCCGGATTCAGGCGTGTCGAGCAGGCGACGGCGCATGCGCGAGCCGACGGAATGACTGCCGCTACCGTAGGAAGACGAGGTGGCAAAGCGCGTGCCCGTCGGGGCGGCGGCAGATGCGACCTGATCATCGGTGATGGCGGCCATGGTGCCGGTGCCGGTAAGCTCGGCCTCGCGTCCGGTCGCTTCGTCACCGGCGCGCAGCAGGAGCGCGACGATGATAAAGCTTGCCAGCAGCGAGGAACCGCCCTGGCTCATAAAGGGCAGGGTGACGCCGGTTAGCGGGATCAGGCGGGTAACGCCGCCCACGATCAAGAAGGCCTGGAAGCTGATGGCGGCCGTAAGGCCCGTGGCGCTAAAGGCGGCGAGGTCGGATTTAGCGCGGGCAGCTGTGGTCAGGCCGCGAACGGCAAAGAGCATAAACAGGATGAGCACGGCGCCGCCGCCCAAAAGGCCCATTTCCTCGCCGATAGCCGAGAAGATAAAGTCGGACTCGACGACGGGGATGTTGTTTGCCATGCCGTTGCCAATGCCGACGCCAACCAGGCCACCGTCAGCCAGCGAGTAAAGTGACTGTACGATCTGGTAGCCCTGGCCCTGGGCGTCCTTAAACGGATCGACCCAGACCTGAAAGCGCACCTGCACGTGCGACAGGAACTTGTAGGCGCCCACGGCTCCAACGGCCAGCAGCGCAAGGCCGATGATGACGTACGAAAAGCGTCCCGTGGCAACATAGAGCATCAGCAAAAAGATGGTGTAGAACAGGACGGCCGAGCCCAGGTCGCGTTCGAAGACGACGATGAGCAGGCACACGCCCCACACGGCAAACAGCGGCAGCAGCAGGCGGAAGCGCGGAATCTTGAGGCCCAGGATCTTGCGGTTGGAGATGGAGAGTAGCTCGCGGTTCTCGGCCAGATAGCCTGCCAGGAACAGGACGATGAAGACCTTGGCGAACTCGCCGGGCTGGATGGTGAAGCCCGCGATGCGAATCCACAGCTTGGAGCCCGAGATCGTGGTGCCGATAAAGATCGGCAGCATCAGCAGGATGATGCCGATAATGCCAAAGGTGTACTTGTAGCGCATGACCACGTCGAGGTTCTTGACCAGTGCGAGCGTTCCCACCATGAGCGCCACCGAGACAAACAAGATGATGAGCTGCGAGATGGCGAGGTCGGGGGCCAGGCGCGTCACGAATGTGATGCCGATGCCCGAGAGCACAAAGACGATGGGCAGGATGGCGGGGTCGGCGCCGGGCGCCAGGATGCGCACGGCGATATGCGCCGCGGCGAAGGCGGCAAAGAGGCCGATCGGCACGGCGAGCGTCTCAAAGGAAATCGTGGCACCCGCGGTGAGCACGTACATCGCATAGAGCAGGATGACGGGGAACGCCGAGGCGATGAGCAAGAGCAGTTCGGTGTTGCGGCGACTCATAAGCGGCACTCCCTTTCTAATTCTTATCGGAGGCTTCGGCCTCGGCTGACTGTTCGGCGGTTTTCTCGGAATCTGACTCGGAGGTGGATTTCTGATCGGTGTTGTCGCGAATCGTTTGCGCGTCAATCACCTGACGGGTCTGCTCCTCGTCAATCTGATGGCGGTACTTGGAAATGGTGTCCTGCGCATCGTCGACACTTGTTTGCGGAATGCCCGCCTTGAGGCGGTTTTGCGTGTCTTCGGGCAGGTCGGACAGCTTAATACTGGTTTCGCTTTCGAGCCAGTGGAGCTTGAGTCCGAGTGGCTTGCCGGGCAGGCCGCGCCAGACGGCGACATTGCCCTGGTAGGTACCCAGGTAGTACGAGCCGGTGACACCCGTGTAGGCCCAGATGGAAGCCGCCAGCACCAAGACGAGACCTAAGACGACGCCGATGGTGACGTTGCGGCGACGCACGCGTTGCGCCTCGCGCATAACGCCATCGTCAACCAGGTCAACGACTACTACGGTCACGTTGTCGTGGCCGCCGGCGGCAAGCGCCGCGTCCACTAGGTTGTCGACGCAGATTTGCGCGGTTGAGGACTGCGTGGCGATGTTCTCGATATCGCTATCGGGAATCATGCTCGAAAGGCCGTCAGAGCACAGGATCAGGCGGTCGCCTTCCTCGATATGCAGAGTGAAGTGGTCGGCATACATGGCGGGGTCCGAGCCCAGCGCACGGGTGATGACCGAACGGTTGGGGTGGACGCGAGCCTCATCTGCCGTAATCTCGCCGGCGTCCACGAGTTCTTCCACATAGGAGTGGTCGCGGGTCACGCGGATGAGCGTGCCCTCGTGGAGCAGGTAGGCGCGCGAGTCGCCCACGTGGGCGATGGCGAGCGTATCGTTTTCGATATAGGCGCAAGTGGCTGTGCAGCCCATGCCGGGCTTGCCCAGGCCATTCAAGGCGGCCTCGATTACGGCGGCGTTAGCGGCCTCGACGGCTGCCGCCAGGCGTGCGGCGTCGGCGGACTGCGGGGCCGTCTTGGCAATAGTCTCAACGGCGATGGAAGAGGCTACCTCGCCGGCAGCGTGACCACCCATGCCGTCGCATACGCAAAAGAGCGGCGACTGCACCAGGTAGGAATCCTCATTGTGCGGGCGTACGCAGCCAACGTCGGAGCGGGCGCCCCACATGAGTTGCGTGGTGGTGCCGGCATCATAGGTCGAGTCGGTCTCGATGCGCTCCTCGGTCAGGGGCTCAAAGCTCATGGTCGAGCCGGGGTCTTTGAGCTTGGCCTCAACGGCGGCAACGTCGATTTCGGCTGTGTCACCGGGAGAGACGGTGTCGGTCTCGGCGTTTGATTCGGAATCGCCGGTGTCCGGGGAGTCGGGCTCCTCGGAAACGCGGGCGGTCGACTCGTCATCTTGCGGGCTGACGTCTATAGGCTCGGGCGCCGGCGTAGACGCGGGCGCAACCTCGGATGCTGGGGCTATGGGAAACGCCGGCGCGGCGGGCTCGGGTGCCGCAAACACCGCAGCGCTCTCGTTGATTGCCGCGGCGACGGGCTCTGCAAAGTGAGCCGGCGCCGGGGTTGCTTCGGGCGCTGTGGGCTGTTCCGCAGCATGTGCGCCGATGGGCGCCGCTACGGCATCCTCTTCGTCCTCGTTATCGGCGAGATCCGAAATATCATGCGTTACATGCGAAAGAGGCAGGGAGAACACGGTGTCCTCGGGTTCCACGGGTGCGGAGTCCGCCGGAGCGGCGTGGGCCGGCGCAGCTGTGGCGGCGGCCGGTGCCTCGGTCATAGTCGCGGACTTGTTCTCCTCGTCGATCATCGACGGTTCACCTTCATGACCACGTCGCCAATCTGGACTTCGTCGCCCTCGCGCAGTGTTGCGGGCTCCACAAGCTGGCGGCCGTTGACGAGCGTGCCGTTAAGCGAGTTGAGGTCCTCGATGATGAGCGCCGGGCCCTGCAGCGAAAAGCGCGCATGCGAGGCCGAGACGAATGGCTCGTTGATGCAGATGTCCGAAGATGGCGAGCGACCGACGATGACGGGGCCGAGCATATCTACGTGGATGCCGCGGATGCCGCGCGGACCCTTGTCCACATCGATCGTCCAGATAGCCGAGTCGCGGCGCTGTCCGCGCACAAGCCCCACACCGGTCTTCATGACGGCGAACAGGAAGATATAGAGCAGGGCGACCAGGACGATGCGGCCTGCAAAAAGGACGATATCGATGTTCATAAGCGACTATCCCCTAAATTCAAAGGTGCTCAGGCCAAACGTCAGCAGATCGCCGTTGCGCAGCGGGCAGCGCGTAATGCGGCGGTTGTTGACGAGTGTGCCGTTGGTGGAATTGAGGTCCTCGATCGACCAATCCGAGCCCGTAAAGGTGAGCTGGGCGTGGCGGCGCGACACGTTGGGGTCGCGCAGGGCAATATCGGAAACTGAGCGCTCGCGACCGATAGTCACCTGTGCGGAGGTGATGCTATGGCTCTCGCCGCTCACGACGTCGACGAGCTGGGCGAGCGGGCGCTGCGGGGCGCGAGTGCTTGCCATGTTGGAGGCGATGCCGGCTGCGGCGCCTAGGCCCACGGCGGCACCGGTCGCGGCGGCTCCGCCCATGCCGGCAAGCGCGTCGCGCGAGACGGTCTGCGGCACCGGGATAGGAGCGGCGGGGTCGGGGACGCTAGGCGCGAAGGGATCTGCTACGGCAAGCGGGTCGGGAGCGGCGGCGCGAGGCGTCGGCTGCTGCTGGGGCATGGCGGCGGGGCGCTGCTGCTGCGGGGCAGCAAACTGCTGCTGGCCGGCGCGCGGGGCGCTGGCGGCACGGCTTGCCGCGGAGTTGTTTTGGCCCAGACCGTTTTGATAGGCGCGCTCTTCTTCGTACAGGCGGCCGAGCGTGGGGGCATCGACGTTCTCGGCAAAGACCGAGAACTTGCCGGCACGCAGCTGCGGATCGATCATAAAGCGCACGAGGGGCTCGCCGACAAAGACATAACGGCGCTTTTCGGCCTGCGCCTTCACGAACTCGCGGACCTCGCGCGAAAGCTCGGGGTAGAACGGGGCGAGCATGGGGTCGTCGTCGGCGGCGATCAGGATGGTATAGAGTGCCGGCGCCGTGTTGACGCCATTGATCACCAGAGTCTGATCCTCCATGTCGCGAGCGGCCTGCTTGGCAAGCTTCTTAAAGGAGAACGGGGCACGGGTGGCACCGAAGATGCCGGCCACGTGGTCCTCGAAGATGTTCAGGAAGTTCACGAAAGATCACTCTCCGTATAGGTTCTTTGGTATCCGAGCAAATATAGGCATATCCCAACGATTATAGAGGATAGGGTTCCCGCAACCGCTGCCTTGACGACGACCGCGGCCGCAAGGCTGGCAATTTCCATATGGTGTGCAAGACAGAGCGACACCGCGGAGCCTATTCCGCAGCCGGCGATGGCGGCGATTGCAGTCAGGTTCGAGCCCTGCTCGGCACGCTTGGCATGGGCGTTGAGCAGCAGAGATGTCAGTGCGGCTGTCGCCGCGACGAGCACAACGGCAGCCCAGAAGAGCATGTCTCCCAGCGCCGCGGCAACATTGCCGAGCCCCAGCACGCCTCCGGCGGAAAGCGCAACCGTAGCCAGGCGGCCAAAAAGCGCGCCCATCCCCGTGGCTGCCGCGGCGCTTGCCGGGCCGAGCCAAAAGGCCGCGATGCCGGCGGCAACCCCGGCGGCAAGGAGGGCGTCGCCCGTTAGACAGCCAAGTGCCACCGCGCAGGTGAGCGCGGCGCTCGCGGCGGCCTCGGTGCGGCCCCAGGCGATCCACCATCCGGACATGGTGGCGGCAAAGAGCACCGCGACGGGCAGCATCGACAGGATGCCCTGTGCCTGCATGGTGGCGTTTGCCATGAGCACCAAAAAGCCCACAGCCGAGATGGCCGAGCCAATCTGGGGGGCCAGGCCGGCGGCCGCCCCAATCGCGATGGCCGCAATGACCAGGCCGGGAAGCGCCGCGACCCCGGCCGTTTGCATCAGCAAAAAGCTAAAGGTGCCGCACGTTAGCGCCGAGATAGCGCGCATGGTGTAGTCGCGCGCATGGCTCCAGCGCGTGCCCGCCCAGCCGAGTGCGGGGTCGACCTCGATGGCGTCGTCCTCGTAGGTCGATGACTCGATACCGTCTGCCGCGCGCTCGTCATCCGACAGCTCGCCCACCATCTGCTCCAGGCTGCGACGGCCCTCGCGCACGCTGCCCAAGCCGGCGAGCAGCTGGTCACAAAATGCCTCGATGCTGTTGGGGCGGTCCTGCGGCATGGGGGAGAGCGCGCTCATGAGCGCGGCCTCGGCTCCCGGGGGAAAGTGTGGTATCAGCTCGCTGGGATAGGTGGCGCCGCCGATGATGCGGCCGAGCGAGTCGGCGGGCGTGGCCGCCATAAAGGGAGCGCTGCCGCACAGGCCCTCGTAGATCACACAGGCGAGGGCAAAGACATCGGCGCGCTCGTCGACCGTGCCGGTCTCGATATCGAGCTGCTCGGGCGGCATGTAGCCGATGGTGCCGCCGCGTGAGCCGCCAAAGCCACCGGCAGACGACAGTCGCGCCATGCCAAAGTCGGTGAGCTTTACATTGCCCGAGTGGTCGATGAGCACGTTGGCGGGCTTAATGTCCAGGTGGAGTACGCCATTACTGTGGGCGAAGGTGAGCGCCTGGCCCAGGGCATCGGCAATGGCCGCGGCCTCGTCAAAGGTAAGTGAGTGGCCGTCCGCGCGGTGCAAAAACTCGGCCAGCGACATGCCATCGACATATTCCATAACCAGGTAGGCATAGGCTGTGTCGTGCGTAAAGTCGATGACCTGCACGATGTTGGGATGTTGAAGCATGGCGGCAGTGTGCGCCTCGCGCAGGACATCCATGATGTCGCTAGCGGGTATGCCGGCACCGTTGATAAGGGGGATGCGTTTAATGGCGACGCGGCGGCGCAGGTGCGTGTCGCGGCAGATCTCGATGGAGCCAAAACCGCCGGTCGCAAGTGTCTCGAGCGGCTGGTACCGCTTGAGCAGCTCGCGAGAGCTGGTGCCCTCCAAAGGAACGTCCGGCGAGAACCGGGCAGTATGTTGCGAGAAAAGCGGCATGGCCAACCCTCGTGCGTTTAAAGTTCGTTTGCGAGTGGCGGGCGCGGGGCCGAGCCGTTCGCGGTGGCATAGATGCTGCTAGTGTAGCACGCTCGGGTGCATGGGGAGGATAGCGGGATGCGAGGTTGCCTGTCTGGCTTGGCCTTAGCGCTTCTTCTTGTTCTTCTTCTGCTTGCGCTTGGTCTCCCGGGGCTTGTCGCCCTGCTTGGCCTCGGCGGCGGCCTTCTCGGCCTTCATTTTCTTCTTCTTGGTCTCGATGCGGAGTTTTTTGTTGATGCGCGCCTTAAGGAAGGAACCGAACTGCTCGGCATCGCCGCGGACGAAGGTGTCCTTGGGGATCGTCACGCCCTGGTCGGCGAACATGGCCACAAAGATGCGCTCGCCGTCGAGCACGTGGTCGAGCTTTTCAAACGGGAAGAACTGCGACTTGCCGCTCTTGCCCCAAACCATCAGGCCGTCCTCGTTGACGGCGACGCGGCGATAGCGGCCACCCATGGACTCGTCGGCCTCGACGGCGTCGATAAAGTCGCGGGCGAGAGTGTGGTGCAGGTTTTTGCTCCACCAGGCCAAAAAGGCGCCGAATACGATCAAGACGACGCCAAACTTGATCCAGTTGCCGCCGGCCACCAGCATGCCGATGCCGATGAGCGCGGCAATTGCCGCGGCGACATACAGCGAGCCGCGACGCCTGGGCGAGGCGACCAGGCGGGCGAAGTCGGTGACGAGGTCGTTTTCGTACTGATACTCGTTGAGGTACAGAATGCCGTCATCGGCCGCGGCCTGCGCCTCGAGCGCGACCTCGACCTGGTCGGCTGCTTCGGAGGGAATGAGGTTGCTCTCTGCGTCTGCCATGCTCTTTGGACTCCTATCGCGGCGGGCTCGCCGTACGGGTTATTATGAATGCAGTATGCCGTGCGACCGCATGGCCGTCGCGGCAACAAGTCTCAGTATACCCGGGGGAGCACCCATGGAATCGTTGTACCGAAAGTATCGCCCGCTCACCTTTGACTCCGTGGTGGGCCAGCAGCATATCGTCTCGACGCTCGAGCACGCCATCACCGAGGGGCGCCTGTCCCACGCCTACCTGTTCTGCGGACCGCGCGGCACGGGCAAGACCACCATGGCGCGCATCCTTGCCAAGGCGCTGCTGTGCCGCAATGCCGAGGCGGCGCGCGCCGAGGGTGCAAGCGGCTGCATGCCCGACGGTACTTGCGAGGAGTGCGAGCTCATTGCCGAGGGCAACCACCCCGATGTCTACGAGCTCGATGCCGCAAGCCGTACCGGCGTGGACAACGTGCGCGAGGAGATCATCAACTCCGTCAACTTTGCCCCGGTGCGCGGCAAGTACAAGATCTATATCATCGACGAGGTCCACATGCTCACGACGGCGGCGTTCAACGCGCTGCTCAAGACGCTTGAGGAGCCGCCGGCACACGTGATCTTTGTGCTGTGCACCACCGACCCGCAAAAGATTCTGGAGACCATCCTCTCGCGCTGCCAGCGTTTCGATTTCCATCGCATCGGCAACGAGGATATTGAGCATCGCCTGGCATATGTATGCGAGCAGGAGGGCTTCGATTACGACGACGAGGCGCTCGCCATCGTGGCGCGCCATGCCAAGGGCGGCATGCGCGACGCGCTCTCCACGCTGGAGCAGCTGAGCGTTTTTGGCAACGGTTCTGTGCATGCGGACGATGCCCGCTCGCTTTTAGGCGAGGTTTCGGACCAGATTCTGGGCGAGTTTTCCCGCGCCATTGCCGATCGCGATGTTGCCGAGCTTTATGGACTGATCCGTGCGCAGGTCGAGGAAGGAAACGACCTGCTGGAGCTGACGCGCGACCTGGTAGCGCATGTGCGTGACGTGTACGTTGCCTGCGTTGCCGGTGCCCGTGCCGAGCTGTTTGAGGGCGGCTCCGAGCAGGCCGAGGCGCTTGCTGCCGAGGCCGCTGCCTTTGGCGAGCATCCTGCCGACCGCCTGGCCCGCGTGCTGACGGTGCTCGACGATGCCGCACTGGAGATGAGGGGCGCGAGCGACGTGCGCCTGGTGCTCGAGATCGCCTGCACGCGTCTGGCACGTCCCGAGGCTGATTTAACGATTGAGGCATTGGCCGAGCGCGTGGCGCGTCTGGAGGCCATGGTTGCCAACGGCGCCGTGCCGGCGAGCGTGGCTGCTGCTCAGGCCGCCGCGCCTGCAGCATCCGTACCCGCTGCTGCCCAACAGCCGACGCTAATTTCGGGCGCTCGTGCTGCCGCTCCGGCGGCATCCGCTGCCCCCGCTGCTACGTCCGCGCGCCAGGGCGGTATGCCTTGGGACCGTGGTGCTGCTGTTCCGGCTGCCCAGCCTGCGTCCCGTTCTGCGTCCGTGTCAGCTTCCAAGCCTGCAGCGCCTGCACCTCAGCCTGCGCCGACTCCGACGCCTCAGCCCGTTGCGGCTCCCGCGCCTGCCACCGCTCCGGCACCTAAGCCCCAGTCCAACAATGCCGCCCAGGTTGCCGCCGCCGGTACTGCCGAGACGCCCGCGGTCGAGGATGCCGGAGAGCTGCAGCGCAAATGGGCCGAGGTTGTCGAGCGTGTCAAGGCGCGTCAGGCTTCCTACGCGGGGCTTTTGCTCAATGCCCGCGCCACGGCTGACGACGGCTCCAGGCTCACGGTCTCGTTCCCCGCGGGCTCGACCTTTGCCATCAAGATGCTTGGACGCGCCGACACGCAGTCGGTGGTCCTGCCGACAGTCAGTGCGGTCTTCGGTCGTCGTACCGTCGACTATGTCCTGGATGGGGGTGGCACGCCGGCTCCTCAACATGAGGAGCATTCTCCATCTGCACGGGCTGCGGTATCTGCGGACCCGCAACCCGTGTCCTCGGCGGCCCCTGCATCCTCGAGCGCCAGCGCGACGCAGCCAAAAGCAGCACCGATAGCGGCGCCGACCCCGTCGGCGCCTAAGCCCGTCATGGCCAAACCGGCTGCTCCGACACCCGCGCCCAAGCCTGCCTCGCCCGCGCCCAAGTCGTCTGACCTGGGCAAAGCCCCCTGGCTGCGCTCCGACAACCCCGCCGGCGCTCCTGCCACGGGCAAGCTCCCGACCGAGCCCGCGCCCCGAGCGCCCGAGCGCGCGTCCGCTCCCAAGGCTCAGCCCGCCGCGCCGTCTGCGCCATGGGAATCCGAGCAGGTGCCCTACGATGACGCCATGGTCGGCGGCTTTGCAGGCGATGCGAGCGGGGACGATCTGCCTCCGTTCGACGTGCCGGGTGCGACGCCCGCGCCCAAGCCCGCTGCAACTGCCCCCAAAGAGGAGGACGCTCCTGCAGCTCCCTGGGAGTCCAACCCCGGCGCGGGCAGTCCCTTCGGCCATCAGGGCACAGCCCCATGCATCCCGCAGACCGAGGACGAGGCCAAAGCCCTCATCCGCAGCGTCTTCGGTCAGTCCACCATCTTCAAACCGGTGGAGTAGCTGTACAGGCGGGTATACTGCTCAAGAAGAGACGTCTTTGAACGGAGCGAGCTTATGATGTGGGAATATGTCCGCCTTGAGGACGATACGCAGGTTTCGTATTCCGAAGTCCGTGAGGACAATACGGTGAAGGTCGTTGTGGAGCGCCCACGCGATTGGGGTTTTGACACGGCGGAGTGCATCTTGCCGGCATTCAATTGGGTGTCGCACGAGGGCTTTAGCGAAGCAGACCTCAAAGAACTCGATGATTTTGTACGCAACAATGCCCCGCTCATCCTGCGTTTTGCTTACGAAGGCGGACGGGTCTATGCCTAGTCTTTTCCGACTCGGGCCGTACATCATCTTTTTCTGGACAGGGGAGAACGGCGAGCCCGTCCATGTTCATATCGCGGTCAAGCGCCCCACCGCCGAGGCGACCAAGATATGGCTTACCCGCTCCGGCGGATGCAAGCTGGCCCATAACAAGGGCGATATTCCTGCTCGGGATTTACGCGATATCATGCAGTTTGTTTCATCTAACCATGCGCTGATTTGCAAACGCTGGAAAGAAACAACCGGTGGGCTGTCGTTTTACTGTTGAGAATCGCTTGCTGGGCTTAGGACCCCTAGCCCTTTAGGGGCTCTTTATCCGGGCGCATTTGAATTTCGGACATGTGTAGCGTGGTGCCGCGTGTCTCGCATTCGAGCAGGCAGATGCGTGACGGTCGGCCTAGGGTGCTGAGGTCGACACGATACGTCGCACGACTGTCTGTGTACTCGACTTGCATGTCGTTGGCAACTGCTCCGATTGTCAAAAAAGAGCCTGGCTCGGCATCAACAATCTTGGAATCTTTTATCTTGACCTTGAGCTCTTGGTAAAGGGACGGGCTGTTGTAGTAAACGGTCCGGGTCCCGTCGGTGCACTCATCGGTCGCTTCCCATTTGACGACGGGCTGGTCCGAGCTGGCTATCAGCAGTTCTGCTCCAAAGGCTATAGCATGGGTGATGACAACCAGTAATGCCCAGCCGACAAAGAGATAGAGAACCACATATGCAACGGGGTGTTTTGAGCGGATGTTTTGGAGCGCGTCGGGGGCATTCATGGGGGCACCTCCAAATTGCTGTCTGTGACAATCAAATTATACCCTGCTATCATGAGCGCCGCCTCGAGCAGCGGTTCGGCATTTAGCCATTTAGTGGTACGCAGAAAATGTCGGATTCCGGCTCTACAAGATTTAGCTTTCAATATTATGCAGATGCGAATTATTCAACTTCGCATAATCTTTGGGTGCGGTTTGCACTCCAGGACATGTATATCGACTGAGGTAGCGTGACTGCCCCGCTTGCTTGCCCCGCGCCGTGGTACGATTTTTGAGTTTGAAAGTCCCGCCGTGCTCCGGCTGCCCTTGCAGCTCGGCGTGCGGCCGCACGTAAAGGAGCCATCATGGCCGGTATGAACATGCAGCAGATGATGAAGCAGGCCCGCAAGATGCAGGAGCAGCTTGCCGCCGCGCAGGAGAACCTCAAGTCCCAGACCGTCGACGCCTCCGCCGGCGGCGGCATGGTCAAGGTGACCGTCAACGGCGAGATGGAACTCGTCAACCTCACCATCGATCCCGATGCGCTCGATCCCGAGGACGTCGATATGCTGCAGGACATGATCATGGCTGCCGTCAACGAGGCCGTTCGCGGCGTCAACGAGCTCGCCAACAAGCAGATGGGCGCCATCACCGGCGGCCTCAACATCCCGGGCATGCCGTTCTAAGACACGCATATATATGAGTGCGAATCACAGTCTGCAAAAACTGCTCGATGAGCTGGGCCGTCTGCCGGGCATTGGTCCCAAGTCGGCCCAGCGCATCGCCTATTACCTGCTCGAGGCCGATGCCGAGGAGGCGCGCCGCCTGGCCGAGGCCATCCTGGAGGTTAAGCAGGAGGTTCACTTTTGCAGCCGCTGCTTTAACTACGCCACGGCCGACGAGTGCTCCATCTGCCAGGATTCGATGCGCGATACCACTCGCATTTGCGTGGTGGGCGAGCCGCGCGATGTCCAGGCGATTGAGCGCACGGGCAGCTACCACGGTCTCTACCACGTATTGGGCGGCGTGATCAGTCCCATGGACAAGATTGGTCCCGAGCAGTTGCACATTCGTGAGCTGCTGGCACGCTTGGGCCACGAGGACATCCACGAGGTCATCATCGCCACCAACCCCAATATCGAGGGCGAGACCACGGCGAGCTACCTGGCCCGCACTATCAAGCCGCTGGGCGTTGAGGTATCGCGTCTGGCGAGCGGCCTTCCCGTGGGCGGCGACCTGGAGTATGCCGACGAGCTTACGCTTGGGCGCGCCATCGAGGCCCGTCGCACGATTTAGGTGGCGAGCCTGCTCCTGCCGTATGTCTTCATCGCGACGCACGGGGTAGCCATAATTTCCCCGTGCGACTGTAAGTTTGTTGTGCAACAAAGATGCTTTGTATCCGCTTATCGCATGGATGCTTCCACTCGCATCCTTAATTTGCCCATTCGTTGCGCAACCTTTTGGGTTCGCTGATACACTCAAATATGGATTCGAATGAATGCGCCGCTCCCGAGCGGCGTGTTTTTGTTGGAGGAGAACGCATGCGGCCCGGTGGCACTCAGACAAAGCGCGGCGCCGCGGTGCGCATGCGACGCCGACTGGGCTTGGCGCCGCGGGCGTACGCACTGCTGTCTTGCTCGCTGGTGCTGGTCATAGCTGGCGTTTCTGCCTATGGCATGACCGTGCCGTCCATGATGCAGGCACATGCCGCACGCGAACCGCGCGTGGGGCATGAGGTCAAAAGTGACCTGGGGACCACGACTGGATATGCTTGGGCAAGTGTGGTCGCGCATATTGTGTTTGGCACCGGCGACGCGGACGGCGCCGAGGCCCCGGACAACGAAGTCACGCTTGCCAATGGCAAAACCATCGTGCTCACCAACACCAAGATCATCGATCGGTTGTCCAACAATAGCGTGGCGGCAACGGTGAATAAGGTCGAGCAGCAGAAGGAGCAGGACGCCCAGCAGTCCGGAAAGCCCGGTAGCTCGGATACTTCTGGCTCCGGCTCGGATTCGTCGAGTTCGGGCGGTGGCTCTGGGTCGGGTTCCTCTGCCGGAGGGTCTGGAAACGGCGGCTCGACGGGCGGCAACACTGACAACGATGCAAACTCCGGTGGCCTTTCCGCTGCTGAGGAAGAGAGCATTCACAGCTGGCTTGTGACCAAGTACAACATGCTCGACGGCTATGTTTCTCGTGCCAATGACGTGGTCTCGACCTATAACTCTACGGGAGATCCCAGGCCGTGCGACAGCCTGGTCGGGGAGATGTTTGTCATTCGAGCCGAGTTCGGTCGTCAGACATTCTCGCCCCGGTCAAAGTGGTATCAGCAGTATGCCAATCTGTGGGGCTGTTACACCAACCTATGTCAATGGGTCGGCCATTACGGCGATGATGACGTCGCGCTCGGTAACTTCAACAATAACGTGGCGGCGCTTGCCCTATGATGACCGATCTTGCATCCACCACACCACAATCGCTCGGTCGCGATCCCATGGTCGGCCTGCGCCTGGCGCGTGTCGACGGGTTTGAGCCGGCCATTGCGCTCGGTCAGGACGAACTGCCTGCCTATCTGCGTCGTTTTACGATACTGTTTGCCGACGATGCCACCATGCGCCGTGGCGGTATCGGCCGCGTGACGCGTGCCGTCAACGCCCAAGGCGAGGCCGTGGCACTCAAGCAGCTCATCTTGCCAACGTGCGATGAGTTTGACGATGCCGCCGCCCATGAGGCGCTGGTCGCCAAGTTCAAAGCGGCGTTTCGCGAGGAATACGAATGCCATCGCGCCCTTTCGGGCCTTAAGGGCTTTCCCCGCCTCTATGGCTGGGGCGAGGTCGACGGTGTGCCTGCAATTGTCATGGAATGGGTCGAGGGCGAGACGCTCGCCCGCTTGCGCTCGCGCTTTGCCGTGGACGATGCCGGCCGCCTATCGCCGCTTGTGGCGGCGCGTCTGGGTCGCGACCTGTTCGATCTGCTCTGCCGTATGAGCCTGGTGGGCGAGGGCTTTGCCCACCGCGATATCTCGCCCGCTAATATTATGGTGCGTACGGCGCGTCTACCGCTTGACCGGCAGCTTGCCGAGGGCACCTTTGACCTGTGCCTGATCGACTTTGGCTCGTCGCTGGCGCTTGAGCCTGCGTCGGCCGTGGCCGGTACCGGCGGCAAGGCGTCGTTTACGGAGCGCTATGCCACGCTGCGTCGCGCGACGGTTGCCTATGCCCCGCCCGAGATGCTCACCGACGATATTCCCGACCTGCGCGCTTTGCGTATGTCGCCGGCGATCGACGTCTATGCCGCAGCAAGCACGGTTTACGAGCTCATTGCCGGCGCCGCGCCATACGAAGCCGCGCCGAGCACTTCGGGCACCTCGGGTTCGCGCAAAAAGACGCGCGACATCGCCAGCCCCTACCGTCTCAAGATGGACACGCTGCCCGACTATCCCATTGGTGCCCATGCGCCCGGTTGCGATTTGACTCAGCTGCTTCGTCGTGAGCCCGATGTGGCGCTCGCTGCGGCCGAGCAGGCCCAGCAGCTGGGGCTTGAGCCGGATTCCGAGGAGCTACGCGATGCGCTGGCGTTTGTCGATGCCCAGCTGTTCGACGTGGTGATGGCCTGTCTGTCCAGCCATCAAAAAGATCGTCCCGAGCCGGCGGCGGTCGAGGCGGCGCTCTCGGCGTTTTGTGACCACTATGCGCAAAATGTCGGTCGTTCGCTCCGCGGCGAGCCGCTCACGCCGTGCCCCATGGATGCGTCTGGCCGCGCGGTTCGTCGCGCGCTGATGGTCGGCGCGACGGTCGTCTGTGGCGTGGTTTGGGCTGTGGTCGTGGTTTCGGCCGCGCTGCTGGCGTCGGGCGCTCGCGTGACGGCGACTTTGGGATCGCTCGTGTGGTCTGGGTCGCTACCGGGTATTATTGCCGCACTGGCGTTGGCGCTGCCAGGCATAGCCGGCGTTGCCGCGGGGGCACTTGCGCGCGATCGGCGCTCGGGCTTCCTGCAGGGTGTGCTTGCGCTTTCTGCCTGCGAGGTTCCGGTGCTGGTTGTGGCTGCATGTAGCGTATTTTCCCAACGCGCCGTGATGGGCGGCCTTGTTGCCGCTCTGGTTGCAACCTATACGCTTACGTGGTTTTTGCTTGCGATGGGCTTTGCCTTTGAACTTCCCGTTTCGGCACCGCGACGCACAAAAGCCCAGATGGCGACTCCGCTTGCCGGTGGAGCCGCAGCTGTCCGTTCTTTTGGCGGACCTGTCGAAGTATCGTCCGATTCTATTTCTACGACCAAGGAGGCCTAGGTCATGGCATCTCAAGTTGAGCTCACCCCATGCGGGGCCATGTTTGACATCTTTAAGCGCGCAGCGCATCTGAGCCATATCGAGCTGTGCGGCTTGGTGCTTTCGTCCCGTCCGCTCGCCGACGGCCGCAGCCCGCAGAGCCGAGCCGCCGATCGCTCTTGGGTTTCCCGCTTTATCGTTCGCGCGCCGGTCGGCACGCTTCAGCAGCGCTACTTTGCCGAATACGGTACCTCGGCTGCGCGTATTATGTCGCAACTGGCCCTGCGCCAGCGCAATCCCATGGACTCCACGGCTGTAATCAATATGGTGTGCGGTCCTGCAGGTGAACCGATGGTACGCGCGCTCGAAGAGTGCCACCAGGACACGAATCTCTATCGCAACGCGCTCGATCGCCTGTCCCAGGCGGCGGAACTCATGCCCGCCGAGCGCGCCGAGGTCGTGCTGGTGCTGTTTGTCGCCGTCGGTTGTTCGGCGGATGTGCGGTCCTCGGTGAACTATGCCATCGACTACGCGAACGCGACCTGCGGCGGAGGCACATCCACGCCGCGTTCGCTTGGCATGTCGCTGACTGCGGGCGAACGCGAACCCGCCCCGGCGCACCCTTTGGGCTTGCTGCGCGTGCAAAACAGTTTTGTCGTGAGCGCCCCGCGCTGGATTCAGCCGAGTGAGCAGGGTGTTGAGATTGGCGCGCTGGCCACTGGTGAGGGCGATATTACCGACGTCGGCGACGATGTCTCGGCCCGCCATGCCCATATCTGGTGCGATGCTCAAAATATCTGGCACGTCGAGGACTTGTCGTCCACCAACGGAACCGTGGTGGTAAACGGGGCCACGCGCGTTTGCATTCAGGTCGAGCCCGGCCGTTCCGCCCAGCTCAATCCCGGCGACGAGCTCAAGCTCGGCGAATCCACTACCTATGCCATCCTCTTCGGTGCCCTCTAGCCGGCAGTTAAGGACGTTCCTTTTCTGCCGGCACTTGGGGACACTCCTCGGCGCGCCAGAGCCGGTCGCCTGGGGATGGAGAGGCCATTTTGGCCCTTGGCGGTCAGTCGGGGCGAAACTAGAAGATCTTTCCGATTCGCGGCTGTTCATGCTTGTAGAGCATCTAAAACAATAGGATGTTATTCTGGAATATGCCGGGTGCGTGAACTTGCCTGTCTTAGCCTTAATAAGGTATAGGGGAGTTTGGCTCAGGGGTTCCGTGTTGTTCTTCAGCGCAGTATTGTGGGACAGATTTGCTGAGATTGGCGCCTTACACCGCAGAGCGCACGGAAGGCTCTCGATTTGTGTTCTGGCCCCAGAATACAGGGCCTGATACTTACCAACTGTGGCATGGATGTAACATCTGTAGAAATCAACCCTTTTGTTGTCGACCTTTGTAAGAAAAACACTGCCATCAACTCTTTGGATGACGAAACTAGGGTGCTTGAGGGGAGCCTTTACTCCCCTCTGAGAGATGACTCATGTTTTTCGCTTGTCGTTGTGAATCCTCCGTTACTGCCGATTCCGGATGAGATTCCTTATCCCTTCGTTTGAGATGGAGGACAATCGGGTCTGGATAAAACACTTCGTATTCTTAAGGGTGGCGATACGCATTTAGAGAAAAACGGTAAATACTGCTAATAGGGGTGACGACGATGGTGCGGGGGCGACCCGCGATGCTCTCATCAATACGTCGGATACTTGGGAAATCAGGTCTAGATGCATGTATGATGATGCTGTGTGGCTATTCAATTAATCCGCGTTCCGAATGGGTGCAGGGTATAGCTGCGACATCGTATGCT
This sequence comes from Collinsella sp. AF04-24, assembly GCF_003465685.1. NCBI lineage: Bacteria > Bacillati > Actinomycetota > Coriobacteriia > Coriobacteriales > Coriobacteriaceae > Collinsella > Collinsella sp. AF04-24. Next base: position 12,428 of record NZ_QSBK01000024.1, on the reverse strand, counting down.
TTTGACCCGGCGCGATACTCAGATATTTCTGAGGCGGTTGACGAAGTTTATACGCACTATGCCGCGCAAGGCGTTTCGGAAGTTTGCACATCTACGTTACGGGCTTAGGTTTCTTCAAGCGAGCAGGCCGGTTGCGTTATTTCGAGCGATTTTTCTAGTCTAGACGACAAAAGGCAAAGGATTTGATGGGTATAAAACGCGGACGTTTGTGGGCGGATGCTCAAATCTATTGTGGCAATCGGGCGGTTGAAAAAGATATTTCAACCGCCCGATTGCCAGGTTCGTCGGAGGAGATGTCCGATTCCGACTCTCTTGTAGGAAGAGCTTGAGATCGTATTGGCCCAAGGCAATCTTAAAGCAGTCTCATTGGCAAATCTTCGCTCCTGTTGTGTTGAGGTGTAAGGTATCAGTGATTGATGTTTTGTGGCGGGTAGATTGGGGCCTTCCTTGATTCGATGCGTTCTCTCGAGGTTCATCAGAGCAAAAGGGGCTTTCGTCTTCATTGCTATCACGGTGATTGGAACCGCTCTCTCCTATGCCATGCCATACGTGAACGGGAAATTCTTAGATTTTCTTCTCGGTAACCGCAGCGAAAGAGACGCCGTACTCTTCGCGCTCCTGGTTGCGTCAATAGGAGTTTTCTCCACCCTCTTTACTTATTTTGCAGGAACACTTTCCATTCGCATAACCACGAGACTTTCCTTTGATCTTCTCAGGGAGGCCGTCTTGCGTTTTGAAAGAGACGATTACTTGGTGAGTCGGACCATCGATCCAGCCTATACAACGCAACGGATTATTTCCGACTCCAGCGTGGTCTCATCCTTCGTTTTGGCGAATTTTATCAGTGCGCCGCTGTCCATTGTAGCCATTCCCATCGTATTGCTTATCATATGGTCAATTGATTCAACTCTCGCGGTGTTTTCCATCATTCTCCTCATCGTGTATTTCTGTGTAATTACTGGGTTGAGGAAACTTTTGTATAGGGTCACGTATGAGAAGAAAGAGGCGGACAGCGCCTTTTACGCCGCAATTGCATCGCAGCTTAATCAGATTCTCAACATTCAACTGACATCTTCGTACGGCAAGAGCGAACAAGCGCTCGACGCTGGGTTTAAGAGCTATTTTCCCAAAGTTTTGCGCTCCGGAAAGCTATCATATTCTCTGACATCGCTCGATGGTCTTTTCGCAGCGTTGTTTCAAGCGGTGATACTTGTTGTTTCCGGAGTACGAATCATTAACGGAACTATGTCAATAGGCGAGTACACTATCATCGGTACATACTTCGCGGTTCTCTTTAAGACTTTGAAAAGTATGATGTCATTGTTCAAATCCTATCAAGATGCCAAAGCATCATGGGATAGGACGGCTATCGCGACGAGAGAAAAGGAGAGATCGGGGTGGAATCGGACCGATTTAGCTAAACTCGATGAAATAAATGACATTTCGGTATCTGATTTGGAATTCTCGGTTGCCCTTCCAGACGGATCTGTCCGAGAGGTCCTCGGCGGGTTTTCTTTCAAGTTTTCCGGTCCTGGTACATATTGCATAGTTGGGGAAAACGGAAGAGGCAAGACGTCACTTCTTTACTTGATGCTCGGGCTATACTCATCGAAAGGCAAAGTAAAATACAACGGCGTGCCAATCGAAGAATGCGACTTGGATTACATACGTGCGAGAGAGATATCGTGCTGCCCACAGTCGTGCTTCGCGCCGGACGAAACGGTGAAAGAGCTGTTAGAGTATTTCGACACGCCCTTTTCTTCCTATCACCGGGGTGTAGATGGCCTACTTTCGCTGGAAAACAGCGTGAAGGAGTTGCTCGGGAAACGTTGCTCCGCGCTTTCGGGCGGTGAGCTGCGCCGAGTGTACTTATGGTCGGCGATTTCACGCAAGTCGTCAGTTTTGGTACTCGACGAGCCCACGACTGGGTTAGACGCTGTAAGCCGCGCCGAGCTTGCGGCCTATGTTAAGCGCAACAAGCAAAGCCAGCTGATCATCGTTGTCTCTCACGATGACGAGATGGTCGGCGCGGTAGAAGAGGTAGTGGATTTAGGCAGCATGTACCAGGGTAAATGATGACAAGTGTAGTGCTACCCAACTGGCAGAGATAACAAAAAGGCGATGCAGATGCACGGAGCATTCAGGCGGTTCGGACTCGGTGCCTTCACGCCATCGCAACGCTTTCAGATATAGTTCTCGTTCTCTTACTAAAGGAAACTTTAGTCTACGTCATCTTGTCGAGACAGAGGTGAAGCGAAGTGTTGTCGCGACGTATCTTATTCCAGGTGGCTCAGTATCAGCGTGAGAATCGCACCAAAGTGTACTTACGATTCTCGTGTCCCACGGACAACATGAGCTGAGCATTGAGGTTCCACCCTTTGCTGCAACTACACGGGGTTGGACGGCAATGAATATGCCGGGCCGCATACCACGCGCAGCGGGGGTCCATGTCCCAGTATGTTGCCTACAGCAGCCTCGATGTCCACGCACACATCATCTCTGCCTTCGCGTTCAATCCATTTGCCGGAGAGTGCGAGGGTTGCCAGGCCGTAGAATTCGAGCCGAAAAATGAAATGCGGTATCAGCGCATAGGATTAAACTGACGATTGCTTTGCACTGAGAATACGCTTGGAAAGCCGCTATGGGTGGCGGCCCGGGTTAAATAGAGAAGCCCGTCCGATCACTTTCATGTGGCGAACGGTCGGGCTTCTTATTCCACTTGCCAATGCTCGGCTCATATTGGAAGAAAGCTACGCTAATGTTTGCGTGACACTCCTATTTTCTCCGAAGAAAGAGTCGGATAATGAAGAATAGAATTAAAAAAGGTGCCAGATATAACGCAAGTATAAAGGCTAATCCAACGAGACCTTGCAATAATGGCATAACTCCTCCCAGACACGAGATTTTGGTATTTGTTCCCATCTTATTCTGAATTGGACCAAATAGTCCCTAGCCACAAAACTACTCGTCAACTGGATCGCACCAATCTGCTGGCAAAACACAGCTTGATTCTTTATCGACATAGCACCAATCCGCAACAGGGCACTCGGCGATGTCGTAAAAATTGCATATATCAACTCCAAGACAACAAGGCTCAACGGGAGGATGTTCATTTGAACCAACAGGATGGATATGCTTCATAACAGCTCCTCACCTTAATCCAATTAGAGACTACGTTTGATCAATGCCACAGTGATCTACAACGCAGATGCTGCCGCCATCCATGTCATAGTCGCAGTAATCGTATGCACCACAGCCATCTGCTTTATCATAAACAGTACAGATGTCAGTAATGCCCAAGAGGCAGTCAAAAGACATCGGCTTCACGCCTGCCTCGTCGCCACTTCCTGGATTAATCGGATGAATATGCTTCACGACTACCTCCCTTTGAGTGCAGAAAAACCTCAATATTGTGTATAACAAACCAAGATGTCTAGTTCACCATATTTCTAGAATGGTTTCGGCGAACGTAGCAATAAGCTTCGCAGACGGTAATCAGAAGAACGAACACCTCCACAATGGTGACAGCAATGCGCTGAACCGCTTATTCCGATACAGTAGCTTCTCGTTGATTTTTCTCCTGCGAAGATGAGTGGCGGGAAATAAGGTCAAAAGCCATCTCGTAGCACATCTTTCTATATTCACATGATGCAGGGTGTAGACTCTTGGGCAAGTAGCCGTGCTCGTCTGCAGCCTCCCAGCTACAGCCCCCACCACAGAAAGACCGAGCCCAACAGTCCGTACAGTCAATTCTTTTTTCGACACCCTGACTCCAGTTTTCAATATACCTAGTTTCGTCAATTCCGGTGACGATGTTGCCCATTTTGAATCGCATCATCCCGACAAACCTGTGACAGGGGTATACGTCCCCTTCGGGAGTCACGGAAATAAAACGCCTGCCAGCCCCGCATCCGACAAAGGCGATCCTGTTGCTCATAATCAAATCAACTGCAGTTTTCAATGTTCTAAACAAGGGCTTTTCCCCTTGATCAATCTGTTTGAGATATTGATCCGCCAAATCTATTAGGCCCGCCCTGATTTTGTTTAATGAGTGTTCGTCGAGTTTGATATTCTCATCGAATGAGCTCACGGGCGAGAAGTAAATCCTTCTGAAGCCCATCTCTTTAAACTGAAGATAGTCTTCAACAAGGTTACAGTTATTATTTGTTAAGGTCGCTCTTGCGCCGAAGGGGAACGACTCGGAAAAACGACGAACGTTTTTGTCGATATCGGAGAAAGAGCCGCCTCCCGTCTTGTACGGGCGCGATGCATCGTGCTTGCATCCTGTACCATCGAGACTAATCAGAACAGAAAACCCGTGCTCCTTGAAAGAATTCACAGCAGTGTCATTCAAAAGCGTTCCGTTGGTCGTAATAGAATAGGTAAAGTTTCTATTGGGGTATATTCTTTTTGAATAGTCGACCGTTTTCCATATCAGCGGCTCGTTAATCATGGGTTCCCCACCAAAAAAGACGATCGCAAGCGTTTCGTTTTCCGATGAACTTGCGACGAGGTAGTCGACCGCCTTGAAGGCTATCTCGTCTGTCATCAGCAGAGGAGACGTTCCATAATCTCCTTTACCGGCAAAACAGTAACTACAACCAAGGTTGCATGCATGTGAAACGTGGAGTTCGATGGATCTAAGTTTTCGAGGCGTGTCTTTTGTTAAGAAAGTCCGCTCAGACAATCGTTGATACTCATCAATGTCGTCTTCAAGTTCTGCTATGGTCGTTTGGTCGTAGCCTTTCGCAGCAAGTGACTTTGTTAGCAACTTCGAGTTGACCGTTCTTCCCGATGCTTCAAATATGCGAAGCGCATCTTCTGATGCTTGGTCAACCTGAAAGCAATTGCGAGTGACCTCATCGAAGCAGTAACGACGATCACTTACTGAGAAAAAATGCATACGTTCCTCAATTTCATGCTGGACTGGCACTAACCTTGTTTATTGTTACGCAGCTATAAAAAACCACCAGCGGGGATTCGGTGTGCGGCCCAATCGGACTCCCAAAAGGTTCTATTTGAGACTGGCAAGCTTTGTGTTGTTGGCACTTCGACAGCGCTCTTTATTCCAACATGGAGCCTCGCAGTTTGAGTCGACTTGCCTCTGGAAGGTCCGATCTCAACTTGATTTAGGATGAAAACAGATTACAGGCGCGCTCCTCTAGAAAGAAAGGAAACCAATCGCCGCCTTTCACCAGGAAAGTTTTTATAGCCCACCTCGAGCAAAATGAAAGATGCGAGAGCGATTGGGGAACAACGCGAATCTCCCCTTTTGGGTGGGAGCGAGCCTTCAGCCACCGGCGAACGACTCGCCCTGGTCAGAATCTGGAAGTGGTGCCGGGCCGCTTGGGCCTCCCCGGTGACTTCGTGGGGCTTACCTGCCTGACGTCGAGGAGTACATCCGCAAGATTCGTTCCCTATGCCGTTTGCTCTCACGCCCGCCTTGGTTCCAAGTCGGGCGAGCACGAGGTCGCGCCGGCGCATCCGCTGGGACTGCTGCGCGTGCAAAACGGCTACGCGGTGAGCGTCCCGCGCTGGATTCAGCCGAGTGAGGAAGGCGTCGAGATCGGGGCGCTGGCAACGGGGGAGGGCGGCATCACCGATGTGGGCGATGACGTTTCGGCTCGCCATGCCCACGTGTGGTGCGATGACCAAAATGTCTGGTACGTTGAGGACCTGTCGTCCACCAACGGAACCGTGGTGGTAAACGACGCGACGAACGTCTGCACCCAGGTCGAGCCCGGCCGCTCCGCCCAGCTCAACCCCGGTGACGAGCTCAAGCTCGGAGAATCCACAACCTACGCCATCCTCCTCGGCGCCCTCTGACTCATCTCCTAAATAAGTTGCGGTGAAATAGGGGCTGTTTAAGGCTACGGCCGGCAAAAACAGTTCCTATTTCACCGCAGCTGCCATTTGGTCCCTCGGTGACGGAAGGATCAATTTTGCCCTTGATGGTCACCCAAGGTAAACCTTTACCGCCCGCCTATATTTGCCGAAATTACACTTGACGGCGGGGTACAATAAACCCGCATGCGGATTTCCGTTGCGGGCGCTTCCCATCGCCGGGGCGTGCCCGGGAGCATCCGGCATGCGGCCTTTGCGGCGCTCGGTCATGTGCAAGACGGGTAGCTGGGCTTGTGGAGCGCGTGCAGCCCTCCTCGCCTCGGCATGCCTTCTCTCCACGCCATGTACCTGCTGCTGAGCCTGCCTGCCAGATGATTGGAAGCAACAGCGAAAATCCCATCACGCCAACATCCCGGCGATCGCCGGGGCCTGTATACCTATATGAGAGGAGAGGGGTATATGGCGCGTAAGTTTAAGTCTATGGACGGCAACGAGGCGGCCGCATATGTTTCGTATGCGTACACCGAGGTAGCGGGAATCTATCCCATTACGCCGTCCAGCCCGATGGCCGACCATGTCGACCAGTGGGCGGCCCAGGGTCGCAAGAATATCTTCGGCACCCCGGTCAAGGTCGTCGAGATGGAGTCCGAGGCAGGTGCAGCCGGTACCGTTCACGGTTCGCTGGGCGCCGGTGCTCTGACCACCACCTACACGGCTTCTCAGGGTCTGCTCCTGATGATCCCGAACATGTACAAGATCGCGGGCGAGCAGCTCCCGGGCGTCTTCCACGTCTCCGCGCGTTGCGTCGCTTCCCACGCCCTGAACATCTTTGGCGATCACTCCGACGTCATGGCCTGCCGCCAGACCGGTTTCGCCATGCTCGCCGAGGGCAACGTCCAGGAGGTCATGGACCTCTCGCCGGTGGCTCACCTTGCCGCCATCGAGGGTAAGACCCCGTTCCTTAACTTCTTCGACGGCTTCCGCACCAGCCACGAGATCCAGAAGGTCGCCATGTGGGACTACAAGGATCTGGCCGAGATGTGCGACATGGACGCCGTCCAGGCTTTCCGCGACCACGCGCTCAACCCTGAGCACCCGCACACCCGCGGCAGCCACGAGAACGGCGATATCTTCTTCCAGAACCGTGAGGCCTGCAACAAGGTCTACGACGAGCTTCCCGCCGTCGTCGAGGGCTACATGAAGAAGATCAACGAGAAGCTCGGCACCGATTACGGCCTGTTCAACTACTACGGCGCTCCCGATGCCGATCGCGTCGTCGTGTGCATGGGCTCCTTCTGCGACGTGCTCGAGGAAGTCATCGACTACCTCAACGCTCATGGCGAGAAGGTCGGCCTGGTCAAGGTTCGCCTGTTCCGTCCGTTCTCCATCAAGCACTTTGTCGACGTTCTCCCCGAGACCGTCAAAAAGATTGCCGTCATGGACCGCACCAAGGAGCCGGGTTCCATCGGCGAGCCGCTCTACCAGGACGTCGTCTCCGCTCTCTACGAGGCCGGCAAGACGGGTATCAAGGTCGTCGGCGGCCGTTACGGCCTGGGCAGCAAGGACACGCCTCCCGCGTCCGCGTTCGCTGTCTTCGAGGAGCTCAAGAAGGACGAGCCCAAGCGCGAGTTCACCATCGGCATCGTCGATGACGTGACCAACCTGAGCCTGCCCGAGGCTGAGGATGCGCCCAACACCGCAGCCCCCGGCACCATCGAGTGCAAGTTCTGGGGTCTGGGTGGCGACGGTACCGTCGGCGCCAACAAGAACTCGATCAAGATCATCGGCGACCACACCGACAAGTACGTTCAGGCCTACTTCCAGTATGACTCCAAGAAGACCGGCGGCGTCACCGTCTCGCACCTGCGCTTTGGTGATTCCCCGATCCGCTCGCCGTACTACGTGACCAAGGCCGACTTTGTCGCTTGCCACAACCCCAGCTATATCGTCAAGGGCTTCAAGATGGTCCGCGACGTCAAGCCGGGCGGTACCTTCCTGGTCAACTGCCAGTGGAGCGACGAGGAGTTCGCCGAGCACATGCCCGCTGTGGCCAAGCGCTACATCGCGAACAACAACGTCAACGTCTACCTGATTGACGCTATCGACCTGGCCGCCAAGGTCGGCATGGGCAAGCGCACCAACACGGTGCTCCAGTCCGCCTTCTTCGCGCTGGCCAAGGTCCTGCCCGCCGAGGACGCCCTGCAGTACATGAAGGACGCGGCTACCAAGTCCTACATGAAGAAGGGCCAGGCTATCGTCGACGCCAACCACAAGGCCATCGATGCCGGCGCTACCGCCTTCCGTAAGTTCGAGGTTCCGGCCGACTGGGCTACCGCCGAGGATGCCGCTCCCGTCGAGCTCTCCGAGGAGACCAAGTCCGCTATCGCCCAGCAGGTCAAGAACCTGCTCGAGCCCATCGATCGCATGGACGGCGACAGCCTGCCTGTTTCCGCCTTCGTCGATTGCGCCGACGGCCAGTTTGAGCTGGGCGCCTCCGCATACGAGAAGCGCGGCGTCGCCGTGGTCGTTCCCCACTGGGACGAGACCAAGTGCATCCAGTGCAACCAGTGCGCCTACGTGTGCCCGCATGCCACCATCCGTCCGTTTGCGATGACCGAGGACGAGGCTGCCGCCGCGCCCGAGGCTACCCGCACGCTCGACGCCATGGGCCCCAAGGCCAAGGGCATGAAGTTCACCATGGCTGTGTCCCCGCTCGACTGCATGGGTTGCACCAACTGCGTCAAGGTTTGCCCCAAGGGCGCCCTCGAGATGGTTCCCACCGAGCAGGAGATGGACCAGCAGCCCGTTTGGGACTACATGGTCGAGAACGTCTCCGAGAAGAAGGAGCTCATCGCGGCCAACGTCAAGGGCAGCCAGTTTAAGCAGCCCTACCTGGAGTTCTCCGGCTCCTGCGCCGGCTGCGCCGAGACCGCCTATGCACGTCTGGTGACCCAGGTCGCCGGCGACCGCATGTTCATTTCCAACGCCACCGGCTGCTCCTCCATTTGGGGCAACCCCGCTGCCACCGCTCCTTACTGCAAGGACAAGGACGGTCACGGCCCGGCGTGGAACAACTCCCTGTTCGAGGACAATGCCGAGCACGGCCTGGGCATGGCCGTTGGCTATGAGGCCGTTCAGCACAAGCTGATCGCCGCTACCCAGGACATCATCGCTGCCGATGGTCCGTCCGATGAGCTCAAGGCCGCCGGCCAGGCTTGGATCGACTCCGTCAACGACGCCGAGGCCTCCAAGACCGCTGCCGCTGCCTACGTTGCCGAGCTCGAGAAGTGCGGCTGCGACGCTTCCAAGGCGATCCTCGCCGACAAGGCTTACCTCACCAAGAAGTCCTTCTGGATCTTCGGCGGCGACGGCTGGGCCTACGACATCGGCTTCGGTGGCCTGGACCACGTCCTGGCTTCCGGCCACAACGTCAACGTCTTCGTCTTCGACACCGAGGTTTACTCCAACACCGGTGGTCAGGCCTCCAAGGCCTCGAACTTGGGCCAGGTCGCTCAGTTCGCCGCCGCCGGTAAGGTGACCAAGAAGAAGTCTCTGGCCGAGATTGCCATGAGCTACGGCTACGTCTACGTGGCACAGGTTGCCATGGGCGCCAACCCGGCTCAGACCCTCAAGGCCATCCACGAGGCCGAGGCCTACGACGGCCCGTCCCTCATCATCGGCTACAGCCCCTGCGAGATGCACTCCATCAAGAAGGGCGGCATGCAGAACTGCCAGGCCGAGATGAAGAAGGCTGTCGAGTGCGGTTACTGGAACCTCTTCCGCTTCAACCCCGAGGCTGCTGCCGGCAAGAAGTTCTCACTCGATTCCAAGGAGCCCGCGGGCGGTTATCAGGAGTTCCTGATGAACGAGGCCCGTTACGCTTCGCTGACGCGTTCCTTCCCCGAGCGCGCCGAGGAGCTCTTCAAGGAGAACGAGCAGGCCGCTATGGACCGCTACGCTCACCTGTTGAAGCTCAAGACGGTGTACAACGAGGCCTAGGTCTCCCACCGCAGGATCTGAGGGCTAACCTTCGCGGACGTCCTCGGACATGAAAGAACCCCCGCTGCGCACTACGTGCGGCGGGGGTTCTTTCGTCCTGCGGAGTGTCCGCGAAGGTTAGCCCTCAGATCCTGCTACGACTACGTCCTCGGATTGTGGGGCTGAATGAAGGACGTGGCTGTGGGGGTGCCTTGTCCCGGTCGCTGTTTCGCGGCGTGGCCGCGAAACCACGCGCCACTTTGGGCATGGAGGGCTAGCTGATTGTGGCCTTCTGCTGCCCCAGTGCTGTTTCGCGCCTTTGGCGCGAAAGGCGCAGTACTTTGGGCGTGGGGGCTGGCTTGCGGACTCAGATGACCTAGAGAGATATGGGTGCAAACGAGAAATCGTTGTTGGGGTCGTCCTTTTCCATAAACTCATCGAGACAGAATGTCATATAGATTGGAACGTAAAGGATCTTGCCCTCTTTGCAAAGGTTTTCGTGGCTCAGCACAACGGCCTCGGGAATTTTGTACTCGCCCACACTCATCAAACGGTCGAGGGCTGCATGTGCTCGAACTTTCTTGCCCGATTTGACTTCGATTGGGACAACATGCCCGCGGGCACCTTCGATTACAAAGTCGACTTCACCGACCTCACGCGTTTGGTAGTACCACGTATCTGCTCCGAGGGCAACGAGTTCCTGTGCGACCACGTTCTCATAGAGGCCGCCGAGGTTGGGGGTTTTCATGTCAAGGTAGACGGCGCGTGCCGTGCTGCCGGGATACCGCGATGCGAGCATACCTGTATCGGACTCGTATAGTTTAAAGGCCGTCGTTTTCTCCGTCCTCTTGAGAGGACTTCGTGCCTCCGTCACCTGGGGGACCATCAATCCAACGCCTGCGTTCACCAGCCATAGGAAATCCTGCTCGTATTTTTGAAGACGAGCTCCCTCGCCTAGAGACGAGACGATAAAGCGATGGGACTCCGCCTCAAGCTGAACGGGAATTTGCTCGAAAATGGAGCGAACGTTAAACGCTCGAGTCGATGCATATTTAGAGATATCGCTTTTGTACTGATCGACTAGCTGAATTTGAAGCTCACGCGTTCTCACGAGCGAATAGCCCGAATCGATATAGTTCTGAACGACCTCCGGCATGCCGCCGCAAACGATATAGGCTCTAAAGTTTTTGAGCATCGCCTCATGAATAAAATTTTCGACGGGACGCCTCTCGACAAGGCAGCTGCGGATGTCTGCAAGCACATTCTCGCTGACGCTGTTTGCCCAACAAAACTCTTCAAAATCCATCGGCCGCATAACAATGTGCTCGACATACCCTACCGGAAAAGAAGAGATCCCCTTAAACTCAGTCCCAAGCATAGACCCCGAGAAGACATAGCTAAAGCGTCCGTCCTCGACCAGCGCCTTCATAAGTGTAACGATCTGCGGATACTCCTGAATCTCATCGACGAAGATAAGCGTGTCTCCTTCAACAAGCGGTGCATCCGCAAGAAGGGCCACACGGTTGATGAAGTCAATGGAGTTCTTAGCGCCAACAAGTACGTCTCTTGCCTCGGCATCAAGTAGCAGATTGACCTCATAATACGAAGCGTAGTTGCTCTTTCCAAACGCGCGAATCGCATAGCTCTTGCCAATCTGACGCGCACCGGTAACAAGCAGGGCCTTATGGGAGTTATTCTTCCAGCTCAAAAGCCTATCAGTGACTTTGCGGCGTAGCATTAAAACACCTCATTGACAAAAATTGGCAAATAGATTTGCCCCTAATCATACAAAAATTGACAAATAGATTTGACCCAAATCATACAAAAATTGGCAAATAGCAAAGCTCACTTAGGCCTCAAAGCCAGCGAGCCAGCACGGTACTTTGCGAAAAGGCTGGCGGCGCCGTTGTTGAGGGTGGCCAGGTTGACAGTGGCGCCGTTAGCGTTCTCGGCTGCTTGGGCGCGCAGGAGCGAAAGGGCGTCGGTAGCGTTCATGCAGAAGCCGACGGTAAAGTTCCATACTGCGAACTCGCAGTCGCTTGCCGCGGGGTGAAGCGCGATCGGCTATCCCTTATGTTGGATGAAAAGCCCCATGTTTTTGCAGGGGTGCATACTCGTCAAATTAATGTATAGAATCGCGTATAGTGCGAGTAAGATATTGCGCTGTCCGTTTTGTGTTTAGCAAAGATATAGTTTGCATAATCTGGTCTAATCCCTGCTCTATTTAAATAAAGTTGCACGTAAATGGCGTAGATATGCCTGAACTGGGCTTCTTTACGCTGAGCGGGTAAAATCGACCGTTCGCCGCTTAGGTATTTTCAAAATGAATAAAATGAGCGATAAAGAGAATATAAACCTTAATAAACTCGCGTATCGCACGGACGCGGGTTATTAATGGGTTGTAGGCCTTTTACAGAAAGGATTCCAGCAATGTCTAAGCCTCTTGGCAAGCCCGATCGTATTGTCGTCGCCCTCGGCGGCAACGCCCTCGGCAACAACCCCGTCGAGCAGATCGAGGCCGTGAGCAACACCGCCCACGCTCTCCTTGGTCTTATCGAGCAGGGCAACGAGATCATCATCACCCACGGCAACGGCCCGCAGGTCGG
>NZ_QSBK01000023.1:18266-40090 GCF_003465685.1 Collinsella sp. AF04-24 | reverse complement strand
CAACGCGTTGCGCTGAGTCCTGAGGCTGTTGCAATGAAAATGAGAATCAAGGCAGGTCCGCCCCGTCCGCCTCGTCATCTGTGGTTTACGTGGGGGCATACGGAGTGCGGGTATACTAACCGGCGGCGAATCTGCTCCATCGCTTAGAGCTGCTGCGTCTGGACGGCGCGTGATAGGGCTGCCAAAGCGATCGCCAGCGTGCTGAGCAACGTCCTCTCTGTGCGCACCTGTTTTGTATGTATTAGCGCACTACCAAGCACGCCCGCGCGGCCGCATGCCGTGTCCATTGCGCGTGCAGATAAGGAACAACAACATATGCGTAATTCTGTATCCGACGTCACCGACGCCGAGATTCTGGACGAGACCCGCGAGGCCATGACTCAGGCTGCCTTCGACGCGGCCGACGAGGCCAATGCCGCCGAGGCCGTTGAGTCCGCTACCGAGAGCCTGCCCGCCTTTGACGAGCTGGGCCTTTCCGACGAGATGCTTCGTGCCATCGAGAACCTGGGTTACACGGCGCCCACGCCCGTGCAGGCCGGTTCGATTCCCGTGGTGCTCGAGGGTCGCGACCTGCTTGCCGCCGCTCAGACCGGCACCGGCAAGACGGCTGCCTTTTTGCTGCCGACCATGAACAACCTGGAGCACATCGCTCCTCCCAAACCCGTACGCGAGCGCGGCGGCCGCAACCGTCGTCGCGGTGCTAAAAAGCCCGAGGGCAACGGCCGCGGTCCCGTGATGCTCGTCATCACCCCCACGCGCGAGCTCGCACAGCAGATCGACGAGGTCGCCGGCAAGATTGCCGACGTCACCGGCCATGTCGCCGTGACCGTCGTGGGCGGCGTGAGCTACAAGCCCCAGACCGCGGCCCTCAAGTACGGCTGCGACATCCTTGTCGCCACGCCGGGCCGTCTGGTCGATCTGATTGAGCAGGGCGCTTGCCACCTGAACGAGGTCAAGGTGCTGGTGCTCGACGAGGCCGACCGCATGCTCGACATGGGCTTTTTGCCCGCCGTTCGCCGTATTGTGCGCGAGACGCCGGTCGAGCGCCAGACGCTGCTATTCTCGGCGACCCTCGACGAGGAGGCCGTGGGCGAGATCACCGACCTGGTGAGCGATCCGGCCTGCGTGGAGATCGCGCCTGCCACGTCGACCGCCGACACCGTCGACCAGTTTGTGTTCCCGGTGTCCATCGAGGCCAAGAACAACCTGCTGCCCGAGTTCCTCAAGAAGGAGGGTCCGGAGCGCACCATCGTCTTTATGCGTACCAAGCACCGCGCCGACAGCTGCTGCCGTCGTCTGGAGCGTAAGGGCATCAAGGCCGCCGCGATTCACGGCAACCGTAGCCAGGCCCAGCGCGAGCGCGCGCTCTCGGCCTTCCGCGACGGTACCGTCGACGTGCTGGTGGCAACCGACGTTCTCGCTCGCGGCATCGACATCAGCGACGTGCGCTATGTCGTGAACTTTGACGTGCCGGCCGAGCCGACCGATTACATCCACCGCATCGGCCGCACGGGCCGTGCCGGTGAGCTGGGCTGGGCCATCACGTTTGTGACCGAGCAGGACGTCGATGAGTTCTATGAGATCGAGAAGCTCATGGACAAGACCGCCGACATCTACGAGGCCGGCGACCTGCATGTGGGTCCCAACCCGCCCGCGGTTGATCCCGAGCGCGACCCTGCGGCCTTTAAGGTGAAGAAGAAGACCAAGCGCGGCAAGTCCAAGAGCAAGAAGAAGCTCGAGCAGGCACGTCGCGACGGCAAGCGCAACGGCGACGATTACGGCGATGTTGCCGGTCGTTCCAACCGCGGTCGCGATGAGCGTCGCGGCGACGGCGAGCGTCCGAGCCGTCCCAAGCGCGGCGGCAAGACCCGCGTGCGCGAGGGCGTTCAGGCTCGCGTGGACGAGGCTGTGGAGAGCGTGGCTCGCGAGGTGGCTGCCGAGGAGCGCGGGGGTGCTGCTGCTGTCGAGCAGACCCCGCGCGGGAACCGTGCCGAGCGCCGTGCCAAGCAGTTCCAGGGCGAAGCGCATCGCCGCCGTCGCGAGGATGGGGATCGCGGTGGCCGTCGTCGTGTCGAGCGCGAGGACGAGGGCCGCGGTTCGCGCGGTGGCAAGCGCGGTGCGGGCGACCACCGTCGTTCCGGTCGTGATGACGAGCGCGGTGGCCGTGACGAGCGCCGCGGCGGCGAGGGCCGTGGTGAGCGTAGCACCCGCGGCGGCGAGTCCCGTGGCGGCAAGCGCTTTGAAGAGCGCGGTAGCCGCGGCGGCGAGCGTCGCGAGGGTGCTCGCGGCAATGGCGGCCGCGGCGGCGCTGGTCGTTCTAACGAGTCGCGCGATCGTCGTGACCCGCGTGCCAGCCGCGATCGTCGCGATGACTGGCGCAACTACGACGATACCCGCGAGGAGCGTCGTGGCGGCTATCGTGGCGGGCGTGGCGGCAACCAGACCGGCTCCCGTGGCGGCCGTGCCGGCGGTCGCGATAACCGTGGCAGCTATGGCAACAGCCGTGGTGGCAAGCGCGGCGGCAGCTCCCGTCGCCCCGGTGACGGCGGCGGCAAGCGCAAGTAAGATGCGCATCGCGCGCTAGCGTGAGACAAGCTAAGGGCCCGAGCAAACAACGCTCGGGCCCTTTTGTTTGCCGTGTCCATCGCTAATTCAAACGTGATTTTCTCGGGAATGCATCTGGGGGATGCTGAGGACCTATTTTCCGCCATGCAGCAAT
Source organism: Collinsella sp. AF04-24 (assembly GCF_003465685.1). Lineage (NCBI taxonomy): Bacteria > Bacillati > Actinomycetota > Coriobacteriia > Coriobacteriales > Coriobacteriaceae > Collinsella > Collinsella sp. AF04-24. The sequence goes on along the minus strand of NZ_QSBK01000023.1, from coordinate 37,371 downwards.
GGGTCCTATGGGGTGCGCCGTGCATTTTTTGGAGTATTCTGCAGTTCGAGTTGTCTGCATATGATTCGACGTCGCCAACGGTGGCCTTCGGATATCCCTAGCGAGCGTTCCGAGTCAGATTTCGCCGTTTTCCGGAGCAGGGGCGCGTCATTCTCGCCATGTCGGGACTTAGAACGATACGGCGCCCTACAGTTTTGCCCACCCGCGGCGGTGCTGGCGCGGTCACGTTGCAGAATACTCCGTTTTTTGCACGGGCCAGGATGGGGTACCTCAGGAGAACGCGGCGATATCCCGTAAATATATACAATCTGTACCGTAATTTATGCAAAACGAAGAGGCAGACAGCGTAGGGTGGGTGCATTGGGGTGCCTGGCGCACCAAAACGGGGAGCTCCCCCCATGCGCCGTATACTCTGTCTGAATGTGAAAACGGCTTGACGCGTTGCTAGGCGTAGGGAGAGGGTGCCTCGATGAGCGTATTCGAAATTGTGTTTAGTCCGACGGGTGGAACGCGGAAGGTGTCTGGCCTTGTGGCCGGGGCGCTGGACAATAATACCGTTACCGTCGATCTGACCGATAGCGGGCTAGATCTCAGCGCTGTCTCGATGACTGAGGACGACGTGGCCGTAATCTCTGTGCCGGCGTATGCCGGTAGAATCCCGGCTGTGGTGGCTGACCGGTTGGGCATGGTGCGCGGCAACGGGGCTCGGGCTGTTTTGGTTTGTGTATACGGAAACCGCGCGTTTGAGGACACGCTCGTAGAGCTGGAGGACGTTGCGAAGCGCGCCGGATTTAGGGTGGTTGCAGCTGTTTCTGCTATTGCTGAGCATTCCGTTGCTCGTCAGTTTGCTGCTGGGCGACCGGATGCGCAGGATGCGGCGCAGCTCGCAGAGTTTGCGCAACAAATTCAGCAAAAGCTGTTGGCTGAGGATGCGTCCGAGCCCTCTATCCCCGGCAATCGCCCTTATAAACAAGCTGGAGGTCGCCGTATGGCACCCGAGGCAACAGAGGAATGCGTCTCCTGCGGTGCATGCGCCGCGGCGTGTCCCGTTTGTGCTATCGACAAGGGCGACCCCAAGCGAGCAGCTGACGAGGCGTGCATCTCCTGCATGCGCTGCATCGCCGTATGCCCGCGAGGCGCTCGCAAGCTTGATCCCAACAAGCTATCCGCTGTTTCCCAGATGCTGAGCAAGGCTTGCGTCGTGCGGAAGGAATGCGAGCTCTTCATCTAACGCATGCGAAATTGCTGCAAGGAGTGTCCCTGGGTGCCGGCGGGAAAGGAACGTCCCTAAGTGCCGCCTAAATACCGTTTATCGAAGAAAAAATACCGCTCACCGGTCATAATGATTGTTCTGGCTTTGGGCTTGTCTACAATAGCTCCCGTAAAAAGAAATGCGGAAGGTTACCGAGTCCCTCGGACGTGGGCCTAACCAAAGTCTTTGAACGGGTGTGTCTCTGTGGATGCATTCGCTTGATTTTGGTTGGGCTATATTTATGAAGGGACATGCCACCATGGGTTTCTTTTCTCGCCTGATGGGCGGTTCGGATGAGCAGAAGACTGCAACTTCCGAGTTCGAAATCCTCGCTCCTGTTTCCGGCGAGCTTGTTCATCTAGAAAATACCAATGATCCCGCTTTTAGCAGCCGTGCCGTGGGCGATGGCGTTGCCGTGGTTCCCCAAGAGGGAACGGTGTGCGCTCCTGTCTCCGGTACCGTCGCGGCACTGTTTCCGACTGAGCACGCGCTGGGCATCATGTCCGACGACAGCTCTGCTCAGGTGATGCTGCATATCGGAATCGACACTGTTAAACTTGAGGGCAAGGGCTTCCATGCGCTTGTTGCCCAGGGTGACCATGTTGACGCGGGCCAGCCCCTCGTCGAGGTCGATTTCGACGCGGTCCGCGCCGCCGGCTTCGATCCTACGGTCTTCGTTATCGTGTGCGAGCGCTCGGAGAAGTCGACTCTTCGTGAGCATGCTTCCGGCCCTGTTGCTGTTAAAGAGCCTGTCGTCTGGCTTTCCGAGTAAATTCTTGTGGTGGGTGCCGTGGTTATCAAGCGAGTTTTCAACAATAACGTCGCAATGGTCACTTCGGACGATGGCTCCGAGCTCATCGTCATCGGTCGAGGCCTCTGCTTTGGCCGTCATGCCGGCGACGCTATCGATGATGCATCGGTCGAAAAGACCTATGCGCTGCAGGAGGGCACTTCTCAGGATTCGCGTACGATTGATCGCTTGGCACATCTTTTGGAGTCCATCCCCACCGTCAACCTCGTGATTTCCGAGGACATTGTTCAGATGCTCCGTCGAGAGCTCAATGTTGATATCAACGACAAGATTCTCATTGCTCTCGCAGACCATATCAGTCTTGCTTTGGAGCGCGAGCGTAAGGGCGTCCCCTGCGAGAATCCGTTGCTGCTCGAGATCCAGCAGTTCTATCGCAAGGAGTATGCGCTTGCGGGCCGTGCGCTGCAGATTATCAAGGAGTATATGGGCATCCAGATGAGCGAAGAAGAGCAGGGTTTTATTACGCTGCATATCGTCAACGCCACCATGCCGCAGCGCTCTGACCGTCTGATTGTTTCGGTCCAGCTTGTTCGCGACGTGCTCGCGATTGTTTCCGAGCACTATGCCACGACCCTTGACGTCACCTCGTTGCCGTACGAGCGTTTCGTTCGCCATTTGCAGTTTTTTGCGCAGCGAGCGCTCGATCCCGCGGCGGGGCAGGTCAATGGCGACGCGCTGTTCCGTATCGATGAAACGGCGTATCCGAGGGCGTTCTCGTGTGCGGAGTCAATTGCCGACCACTTAGCGTCTACCTATAACGTCGTCGTTACCGATGCCGAGAAGAGTTATCTCGCATATCACATTGTTAACCTGCTTGGAGAACCTGGTCTCTAGGCATAACGTGCCCACACATCGATTGATATAAGGCAAGGCTCACGGTCTTGTCCAGGGCACACCTGTCTTAATTTGCGGAAAAGGAAGGGGAGTACCGCTATGACCGCAAAAAAGAAGTTCAATTTCAAAGCGCCGTTGGAGGTGTTCGCGAAGTCGATCGTCCAGCCGATGATGTATCTCTCGGTTGCCGGCATCCTGCTCATCGTGGGCATCATTCTGACCAACAAGACCATCTGCGCTTTGGTCCCCGTACTGGGCTCCGGTCCGTTCCAGCTTGTGGGCGCCGTTGTCTATCAGTCGCTGATGTTTATCATCAACAACCTCTCGATTCTGTTCTGCGTGGGCATCGCCGGCGCCATGGCAAAGAAGAACAAGGGCCATGCTTCGCTGATCGCCCTGATGTCGTTCTTCCTGTTCCTGCAGGCTAACAACATCGTGCTCAACGCCACCGGCTCTCTTGCCGATGCGAGCGGCATGCTCGGCCTTACCGGAACCGGCCAGGCCACCGTTATGGGCATTCAGGTGCTCGATACCGGCGTGTTTGGCGGCATCATCCTGGGCTGCATCACCGGTGCTGTGTTCAACAAGTACTCGAACAAGCAGTTCCCCATTGCCCTTTCGATGTTCTCGGGCGTTCGCTTTCCGTTCCTGATCATGATCATCATTTCCTGGATTATGGGCGCTGGCTTCTGCATCGTTTGGCCTCCGGTTCAGGGTGCCATCTCCTCCGTTGCCGGCATCATTAAGGAGTCGGGCAACATCGGTCTGTTTATCTACGGCATGCTCAACAAGCTGCTCGTTCCCACCGGTCTGCACCACCTCATCTACACCCCGTTCCAGTTCTCCGATGTGGGTGGCACCCTGACGCTGGGTGATCAGGTTATCGCCGGCGCCTATCCCATCCGTGTTGCCGAGATGGCAATGACGGGCCAGCCCTTCTCCGATAGCACGTATTTCAACAGCTACACCTTCAACAACCTGTGGCCCTACATCGGTATCGGTCTCGCCTTTATCTTCACCGCTTACAAGGGGAACAAGGATAAGACCAAGGCCGTTATCATCCCGCTGATCATCACCGCCGTGCTCTCCTGTGTCACCGAGCCCATGGACTTCCTCTTTGTCTTTGCCGCTCCCGTGCTCTTTGTCGTTCACTCGGTTCTTTCCGGCATCTTCCTGGTCCTGCTCAAGGTTCTCTCCGTGCCCGCTTCGACTGCAGGCGGCATCATCAACATCGTGGTTTCCAACCTGGTCCTGGGTGTCGATAAGACCAACTGGCCGATGATGCTCGTGCTCGGAGTCGTCAACGCCGCGCTGTACTTCTTCCTCTTCACCTTCCTTATCAAGAAGCTCAACCTCCACACGCCTGGTCGCGAGGAAGAGTCCGAGCTTGCTGAGTCCGTTGCCGAGGGTGAGGCCGCCGCGTCTGTCGCGGTGAAGCAGGGCGCTGTTGCCGCGGCTCCCGCAGAGGGCGTCGATGCGGGTATTGCCGACCTGGTCACAGGTCTTGGCGGCAAGGACAACATCGAGGAGCTCGAGAACTGCTTTACGCGTCTCCGCGTGAACGTTAAGAACCCGGACCTCATCGATGAGGACCTCATCAACCACGTGCCCAACAGCGGTATCAACCGCAACGGCAACAATATCCAGATCATCTTTGGCATGAAGGTTGCCGAGATGCGCGACAAGGTCGAAAACGCAATTGAGAAGGAGCAGTAAACAATGATCATTACTCTGTGTGGTGGCGGATCCACCTTTACCCCCGGCATCGTCAAGTCCATCGCTCTGCGCAAGGACGAGCTCGACGTTGACGAGATTCGTCTGTACGACATCAACGAGGAGCGCCAGCGCAAGATCGGCGTGCTCGTGGACTGGATTTTGCACGAGGACCTTGGCCTGGACATCAAGCTCACGGTGACCACCGACAAGGAGACTGCCTTTACGGACGCGAGCTTCGTGTTTGCCCAGATGCGCGTGGGCGGCTATGCCATGCGCGAGCAGGACGAGAAGATTCCGCTGCGTCACGGCTGCGTGGGCCAGGAGACTTGCGGCTGCGGCGGCCTTGCCTACGGCATGCGCACCATCTTCCCCATGGTCGAGCTGATCGATGACGTTGAGAAGTACGCCAAGAAGGACTACTGGATTCTTAACTACTCCAACCCTGCCGCCATCGTCTCCGAGGGCTGCCGCGTCCTGCGCCCCAACGCTCGCATCATCAACATCTGCGACATGCCGATCGCGATCATCGACGTGGTTTGCGCCGCGCTCGATATCGAAAAGAAGGATGTCGAGTACGATTACTTTGGCCTCAACCACTTTGGTTGGTTCACCTCGATCCGCCACAAGGGCGAGGAGGTACTCCCGCAGCTGCGCGAGTACATCAAGGAGCATGAGATCCTGCTGCCCGATTCGTACCTCAAGGGCATGAGCTCGCTGATGTCCAAGAAGCCCGAGGAGGCCACCGACGAGCACCCCGAGCAGAACCGCCACACCAAGGGCAGCTGGTACTACGTCTGGAAGGGCGAGTATGAGATCATGGAGTGCTTCCCGGAGTACCTGCCCAACACGTATCTGAACTACTACCTGCAGCAGAAGGAGTTCGTCGAGCATTCCAACCCCGAGCGCACCCGTGCAAACGAGGTTGAGGAGACGCGCGAGAAGAACCTCTTCGACGGCATCGACCACTACGAGAAGACGGGCGAGATCGACGAGAGCACGTTCTATGCGGGCAGCCACGGCGACTGGATTGCCGACCTGGCTATCGCTCTGAAGAACGACACCAAGCAGCGCTTCCTGGTCATTTGCGAGAACAAGGGCGCTATCCCCAACATGCCCTACGACGCCATGGTCGAGCTGCCTGCCTACATTGGCAAGAACGGCCCCGAGGTCATCAGCCGCGACAACATTCCGCTGTTCCAGCAGGGCCTCATGATGCAGCAGCTGAACTCCGAGAAGCTCGTGGTCGAGGCTACGATCGAGGGTTCTTACGAGAAGGCGCTCAAGGCCTTTACGCTGAACAAGACCGTGCCGTCGATGAAGGTCGCCAAGGAGGTTCTCGACGACATGATCGAGGCCAACAAGGACTTCTGGCCCGAGCTTAAGTAAAAGCAACAGGGTCGCTGACCGCATACCTGGAGCAATGCCCCGTCCACGTGATTGCGTGGGCGGGGCATTGTCATTTGGTAACGCGTTTTATCAAATATGGCATTTATCTGCGGAAATGTTCGTTTTCACCGCTAAGGACGACGTTTCATACCGCCTGCCGAACCGTGTCGCTGCCAAACAATTTTATAGGTCAGTGTTGTGCGTGTAGCAACTTCGCCCGGCCTCGCCTCCGGGCTGCCATGTGAGAGGGGATCTTATGGCTCGACTGCACGTAATGGAACGCAGCCACGCTCAGGCCGTCATGGACGACCTGCACGATGCGCTTGGACGTCGTCTGGCGGTGAGTTCGCTCGCCCCGTGCCCCGTTGAGTTTACGGCGGCGCTCGTCAACCTGTGTTCGACGCAGAGCTGCGGCAAGTGCACGCCCTGCCGCGTGGGCCTGAGCGCGCTGAGCGATCTGCTCGCCGATGTGCTCGAGGGCCGCGCCGACGAGTCCACGCTCAACTTGATTGAGCGCACTGCCCGCACCATCTATCTTTCGAGCGACTGCGCCATCGGTTACGAGGCCGGCGCCATGGCGCTCACGGCTATCCGTGGCTTCCGCGACGATTTTGAGCACCACATTCGCGAGCACTCCTGCGGCTTTGACCGCGAGGCGCGCGTCCCGTGCGTCTCGGGCTGCCCGGCGCATGTCGACATCCCTGGGTACATCTCGCTGGTCGAGGCCGGCCGCTATGCCGACGCCGTCAAAGTCATCCGCAAAAACAACCCGCTGCCGCTCGTCTGCGGCCTGGTATGCGAGCACCCCTGCGAGATGCACTGCCGTCGCGGCATGGTCGACGACCCCATGAACATCCTCGCTCTCAAGCGTTTTGCCGTTGAGCACAGCGACCTCAACGACCACAAGCCCCATGTAGTGGACAACACCGGCAAGCGCGTCGCCGTGATCGGCGGCGGCCCGGCCGGCCTTTCTTGCGCCTATTATCTGGCCGTGATGGGCCACAAGGTGACGATTTTTGAGCAGCGTCACCACCTGGGCGGCATGCTGCGCTACGGCATTCCCAGCTATCGTCTGCCGCGTGAGCGCCTGCAGGCCGAGATCGACTGGATCTTGAGCGCCGGCATCGACGTGGAACTCGACCACGCCGTGAACGGCGAGGAACTTGCCCGCCTGCGCGATGAGTTCGATGCCGTCTACCTGGCCATTGGCGCCCACAGCGACAAGAAGCTCGGCCTTCCGGGCGAAGAGGCGCTCGGCGTGGAGTCGGCCGTCAAGATGCTGCGCGCCATCGGCGACGACGAGCTGCCCGACCTGAGCGGCCAACGCGTGTGCGTCATCGGCGGCGGCAATGTGGCCATGGACGTGGCGCGCTCTGCCGTGCGCTGCGGTGCCGAAAAGGTGAGTATCGTCTACCGCCGTCGCATCTGCGACATGACGGCCCAGGACGCCGAGATCGCCGGCGCCCAGGCCGAGGGCTGCGAGGTGCTGGAGTTGACCGCCCCGCTCGCTATCGAGACGGGCGAGGAAGGTCGCGTGAGTGGCCTGCGCGTGCAGCCGCAGATCATCGGCGAGCCCCGTCGTGGGCGTCCGGCCCCGCGTGCCGCCGCCACGCCCGAGCGCGTCATTCCCTGCGAGCGCGTGTTTGTGGCCATTGGCCAGGACATCGATTCCAAGCCGTTTGAGGACATGGGTATCGCCTGCAAGTGGGGTCGCGTCGTCACCGATTCGGACGGCGCCGTGCCCAACTTCGATGGCCTCTTTAGCGGCGGCGACTGCCAGACCGGCCCCGCCACGGTCATCCGTGCCATCAACGCCGGCCGCGTTGCTTCGGCAAATATCGACCGCTACCTGGGCTTTGACCACAAGATCAAGCTCGACGTTGAGCTGCCGACCGTGCAGTTTAAGGGTAAGCACGAGTGCGGCCGCTGCGAGCTGGGCGAGCGCGAGGCGGGCGAGCGCATCCACGATTGGAATCTGGTCGAGCAGGGCCTTACCGAGCAGGAGGCACGCCAGGAGGCAAGCCGCTGCCTGCGTTGCGACCACTTTGGCTTTGGCGCGTTCCGCGGAGGGAGGAACCTGGAATGGTAGAACCCAACAAAACCACCGTCAGCGACAACAGCGAAAACGGAGCGCACAATATGGTCAAGCTCATTATCGATAACTGCGAAGTCGTGGTGCCCGAGCACACCACGATCCTGGACGCGGCCAAGTCCGTTGGCATCCAGATTCCCACCCTGTGCTACCTGCGCGATCTAAACGAGATCGGCGGTTGCCGCGTGTGCGTGGTCGAGGTTGCAGGCTGCGACCAGCTGGTTGCCGCCTGCAACAACTATGTGCTCGACGGCATGGTGGTCCACACCAACAGTCCCAAGGCCCGCGAGGCCCGTCGCACCAACGTGCAGCTGCTGCTGTCCCAGCACGATTCGCAGTGCACGAGCTGCGTGCGCAGTGGCAACTGCAACTTGCAGACCATCGCCAACGACCTGGGTATCTTCTATCTGCCGTACGAGCAGCACCTGGCGCGCGAGGGCTGGGACTTCGATTTCCCCATCATCCGCGATAACGACAAGTGCATCAAATGCATGCGCTGCATCAAGGTGTGCGAGAGCGTGCAGGGCTTAGGGATTTGGGACCTGACCAACCGCGCCACGCACACCGCCGTGGGCACCCGCGGGCGTGCGCCGATCGGCAAGACCGATTGCGCCGCATGCGGTCAGTGCATCACGCATTGCCCGACGGGCGCGCTGCGCGAGCGTGACGACACCGAGACCGTGTTCGACGCTCTCGCCGATCCCGACAGGATCGTGCTGGTGCAGATCGCGCCGGCCGTGCGTAGCGCTTGGGGCGAGGAGCTCGGCATTCCGCGCGAGGAGGCCACCGTCGAGCGCCTGGCCTGCGCACTGCGCCGTGTGGGCTTTGAGTACGTGTTCGATACTGATTTCTCGGCCGACCTCACCATTATGGAGGAGGGCTCCGAGCTGCTCGAGCGCCTGGGTAAGGCCGCCAAGGGCGAGGGCGACAGCCGCGGCTGGCCCATGTTCACGAGCTGCTGCCCGGGCTGGGTGCGCTTTGTGAAGGCGCGCTATCCGGAGTTTGTTGACAGCCTGTCCACGTCCAAGTCGCCGCAGCAGATGTTCGGCGCTATTGCCAAGACCTACTACGCCAAGGTGCTGGGCGTGGAGCCCGAGCGTCTGTTCGTGGTGTCCGTGATGCCGTGCACGGCCAAGAAGGCCGAGTGTGCGCTGCCGAGCATGATGGGCGAGGGCGGCGCGCCCGACGTGGACGTTGCGCTGACGGTGCGCGAGATGGTGCGCATGATCCGCGCGAGCCACGTGAGCGTCGACACGCTGGTCGAGGAGCCGCTCGATACGCCGCTGGGCTTTGGCACGGGCGCGGGCGTGATTTTTGGCGCCACGGGCGGCGTGATGGAGGCCGCCGTGCGCTCGGCATATTACCTGGTGACGGGCAAGAACCCGGATGCCGATTTCTTTACCGACGTGCGCGGACTCGATGGCTGGAAGGAGGCCGTGGCCGATATCGATGGCACCAAGGTGCGCGTCGCCGTGGCACACGGGCTGGGAAACGCTGCCCGTCTGCTCGACGCGATTCGCGACGGCCGCGTGAGTTATGACTTCGTTGAGGTTATGGCATGCCCGGGCGGCTGCGTCGGTGGCGGCGGTCAGCCCATCCATGACGGCTGTGAGCTGGCAGCCGAGCGCGGCCAGGTACTGTGGGGCCTCGATGCGAACGCCAAGATTCGCTTCTCGCACGAGAATCCCGATGTCCAGGCGTGCTATCGCGAGTTCTTGGGTGCGCCGCTGTCGCCGCTGGCCGAGGGATTGCTGCATACCGACCATCACGCATGGACGATGCCTAACGAGGGGACGTGCTAGCGATGCGCGCGTTTGATTTTGAAATGTCGCGCCGGGGATTTGCCTCGGCGCTTGCCGCGGGCGCGTTGTCGCTTGCGCTGGTTGGCTGTGGCGGCGGAGCTGCGGGGGCGAGGTCTTCTGCGGGTTCGGCTGCTGGGTCTGCGGCGAGTGGCGCTGCCGCTGAGTCGGTCGAGGTGCGCGTTGCCTCGCTCAAGGGACCGACGTCGATCGGTCTGGTGCAGTTTATGGACCAGGCTGCCGATGGCGAGACGGACAATGAGTTCGACTTTGCGATCAGCGCCGCGGCCGACGAGATTGTGCCCAAGGTCATTCAGGGCGATATCGACATTGCCCTGGTGCCGGCCAACTTGGCGAGCGTGCTCTACAACAAGACCGAGGGTGCGGTGCAGGTCATCGACATCAACACGCTGGGCGTGCTGAACGTTGTGACGGGCGACGCAGGCGTGGCCTCGTTTGGCGATCTGGCGGGTCGTACCGTCTACATGACGGGCAAGGGCACCACGCCGGAGTACGTCATGAACTACCTGCTGGAGCGCGCGGGCCTGACCGGTCAAGTGACGCTCGAGTTTAAGAGCGAGCCCACCGAGGTGCTGTCGGCCCTGCTTGCCGACCCGTCCGCCGTGGGCGTGCTGCCGGAGCCATTCAAGACCGCTGCCATCGCCAAGAGCGAGGGCAGTCTGTCGGTACCGGTGAGCCTGACCGACGCGTGGGACGAGCTCGCGGGTGACACGGGCTCCCGTTTGCTGACGGGCGTGACCGTGGTGCGCCGTGCATTTGCCGAGGAGCATCCCGAGGCCGTGGCGGAGTTCTTGAGCTGCCATGCGGCGAGCGTTGAGGCCGTAAATGCGGCGCCGGCGGACTGGGCTCAGGCCGTGGTCGATGCGGGCATCGTGGATAATGCCACGATTGCCGAAAAGGCGATTCCCGGGTGCATGCTCGTGTGTCAGACGGGGAAAGATATGAAGGCGGCGCTCGGTGGGTACCTACAGGTGCTGGCCGATGCGGACGCGAGCGCCGTGGGCGGTAAGCTCCCGGCTGACGATTTCTACTACATGGAGTAGCCCGTGCGTGCGTTTGCTCGACAAATGACTGAGCGTGCGAAGGCGGTGGCGGCAGTGGGTGCCGTCGCCGCCTTTTGGCTTGCCGTGTGGATCTTTGCGGCGGCGCTGGTGGCGCAGCCGTTGATTTTACCGGGGCCGGGCGCGGTTGCCTTGGCGCTGCTGCGCCTGGTGTGCGATGGCGGTACCTGGGCGATTTTGGCGGGCTCGGGCGCGCGGATACTGGGCGGGCTGGCGCTTGCCGCGGTGTGTGGTGGCGTGCTTGCCGGGATTTCGTCACGGTCGCGGGCGTTTGCGCGCCTGGTGGCTCCGGCGCTGTCGTTTGTAAAGGCGACACCGGTCGCCTGCGTGGTAGTCCTGCTGCTCATTTGGCTGGGATCGGCGCGCGTGAGCATCGCCGCTGTTTTTTTGATGGCGCTGCCGGGCGTGTATTTCTCGCTGGTCGAGGGCTTGGCGCAAGTGAACAAACCGCTGGAGCAGATGTTTCGCCTGCATGGCGTACGGGGTTGGCGCCTGTTTTGCGCCCATACCTGGCGCGAAGTTCTACCGTTTGTGCTTTCGTGCGCGCAGGCAGTGATTGGCATGAGCTGGAAGGCCGGCGTGGCCGCGGAGCTGATCGGCATGGCGGTGGGTACTGTAGGCGAGTGCATCTATCAGGCAAAGCTGCTCATCGAGACAGCTGACCTGTTGGCTTGGACCGTGTTGGTCGTGGCGGCATCGTGGACATGCGAGCGTGTGCTGGTGTGGCTGCTGCGGGCTTCGGGGCCCGTGGCATGGCGTGCGGCGGTACGGTCGCATGGACGCGGCTTGCACGGTCGTGCGGGCGCTGCCGACGTGGCGGAGCTTGCGCTTGCCGTGGGCGATCGCGCGCCCTGGGCGCCGGCGCTGGATGGTCTGGTGCTCAACGTGCCCGCGGGCGGGCGCGCTTGCGTGATGGGCGCCTCGGGTGCTGGCAAAACAACGCTGCTTGCCCTGGCGGCGGGGGAATGCGCACCGTGCTCCATGATGTTCCAGGATGCGCGTCTGGTCGAGGACGCTTCTGCCTTGGATAACGTGCTCGTGTGCGCCGATGCACGCGTGGATGCCTCGAGTGCCGCAGCCCTGTTGCGCCTGCTGGTGCCGGGAATCGACGTGCATGCTTGTACGGCCGAGCTTTCGGGCGGCCAGCGCCGACGCGTCGAAATCGCTCGCGCCCTGCTGTGCCCGGGCGGTGCGGTGATTCTGGACGAGCCCTTTACCGGCCTGGATGTCGCCGCGCGCGATGCGACGGCCGAGGTCGTGCTCGACCTCCTCGATGGCCGCACACTCCTGTTCGCCACACACGACGCCTCCGACGCTCAGGCCCTCGATATCTCGGACATCATCACGCTCTAAATACTAACTCAGCAACAAAATGATCCGTTTTCCTCCGTCCCCATGGGGTCGGGTGTGGTATTCTATCTGCGGGGTAATACTTAGGAATACCAAGTAATACCAACGCCGCAGAAACAAACTCCGGATGCGGGCCAATCGGGTTGCCTTCACAGCCCGTCGCCCAGCCGCGTGGCCCGCATCTATCCGCACCACCGTCGTTTCAAAAAGGAAGCGCCATGGCAGAACACATGACCCCGGTTGTCGCGAAGGTCTTGCCCGAGGAGAAGGCAGCCTTCGCGGCGGCAACCCAGCTCGTGGGCACCACGCCGTCCAACGCCATCCGCATGTTTATCGCCGCGTTCAATCGTTGCGGCACCTTTCCGTTCGACATCTCGCCCAACGGGGCCTTCGGCAAAGACTGTCCCCAACAACTAGTCGTTGAAGAACGTCCCCAATGACTAGTCGTTGGGGACGTTCTTATATGACTACCCGTCGAGAGGAGGTTGGCATGCTCAATGCGATGATTTGGGCGCTTGCCTGTTTTGGCGTCGTCGCTGCCGATATAGCCCTGAGCGTCGTTTTGTTCTCCGCCCTTGGCGTCGCATCGGTGTTCATGGGTTTTTCAATCGATGACCTCGACATTCAATTGCTTCAGGCCGTCGCGCAGACGGTATCGTTTTTGATGGCGCTGCTGTGGTGGCGTTATCTGTGGCCGCGCTCGTTTATGGTGCGCTGGCAGGGCGAGCGCCCGCTTGGCGGGGGAGCAGGCAAAGCATGGAGGCGCATCGCCTGCGTTATCGTGATCGGCCTTGCCCTGCAGGTGGTCGTTGGCTACGTGACCGACGCCGTGCTGTCGCTGTTGCCCGAGGCGGCGGCCGATTACAGCGAGCTTGTCGAGGAGACGGGCATGGGCGACACGAGCTATCTGGCCGTCCTGACCACGGTGCTCGGCGCTCCGTTTTGCGAGGAACTGCTGGTGCGCGGTATCATTTTTGAGTTTTCGCTCCGAGCGTTTAACCCGCAGTGCCGTCCGCTCTGGAAACGCCGGCGCCGCGCGAACGCGCAAGACGGCGCCATGGTGCCCTGGGCGGCGCCGGACAAGCGAGGCATCGCCGCGGCGATTGTGCTGCAGGCGGCGGTCTTTGGCTTTATGCATATGAACTGGGTGCAGGGCTGCTACGCCGGCGCCGCCGGTCTGGTCTTTGGCTGGGTGCTCGTGACCACCGGAAAGCTCCGCTACACGATTCTGCTGCACTTTGCCTTTAACGCCGGGTCGTACCTCATGGGCCTGCTGTGGTTTGTGAACACGCCGCTCGACGTGATAATCACGGTCGCGATCGCCGGCGTGATCCTGGTGGAGGCAATGCGCTCGCTGCGCCAAGCGTGTGGGATGGACGCAGCGAGTGCACCACTTCGCTAGTTGCGGCGACCGCCTCCGTTGGCACCCTGACGCCCCTGAGCTGCGCGGTTGCGGCCTGCGGTGTTCTGCGCGCGCGACATGCCGCCGTGACCCTTGCTGCCCTTAGGCCCCTTGCCAGCGCCGGCGTCACCGTGCGGCTTGCCGCCCTTCTTGCCGGTGCCATGCCCACCGCCAGCAGACGTCTCGCCCGGGCGCGGCGGTACGGGACGGATCAGGCAATGCTTGGTGTAGCCGATCAGGTCACGACGCCCGGCTTTTTCCAGCGCCTCGCGCACGAGCTTGTAGTTCTCGGGCTTGCGATACTGGATGAGCGCGCGCTGCATGGCCTTCTCGTGCGGGTCGCGCGCTACATAGATCGGCTCCATGGTGCGCGGGTCCACGCCGGTGTAGTACATGCAGGTCGACATGGTGGACGGGGTGGGGTAGAAGTCCTGCACCTGCTCGGGCATGTAGCCCATGTCGCGCACAGCCTCGGCAAGCTCCACCGCTTCCTTCATCGTCGAGCCGGGGTGGCTCGAGATCAGGTACGGAACCACGTACTGCTTGAGTCCGTATTCACGGTTCAAGCGCTCAAATTTGCGACAGAACGCATCGTAGACGGCGCGGCTCGGCTTGCCCATCACGGAGAGCACCGCGTCGCTCACATGCTCGGGCGCCACGCGTAGCTGGCCCGAGACATGGTGCTCCAGCAGCTCGCGCAAAAACTCGTCCGAGGCATCGGCCATGGTGTAGTCAAAACGGATGCCGCTGCGGACGAAGACCTTCTTGACGCCCGGCAGCTGGCGCAGGTCGCGCAGCAGCTGCGTGTAGCCGCTCTCGTCGACCACCATGTTCTTACACACGCTCGGCCATAGGCAGCGCTTGTTCTTGCACACGCCGTGCTTGAGCTGCTTGTCACAGGCCGGGCGGCTAAAGTTAGCCGTCGGTCCGCCCACGTCGTTGATGTAGCCCTTAAACTCGGGATCGCGCGTGAGCAGCTCGGCCTCGCGCATGATCGAGTCGTGGCTGCGCATCTGCAGTACGCGGCCCTGGTGGAAGGTCAGCGCGCAAAACGAGCACTCACCAAAGCACCCGCGGTTGGAGCTGATTGAAAACTTGATCTCGGCAAAAGCCGGCACGCCGCCCGCTGCGTCGTAATCGGGATGCCAATCGCGTGCGTAGGGGAGTTCGGCCACCTCGTCCATCTCGTCGGTGGTAAGCGCCGCGGACGGCGGGTTCTGCACCACATAGACGCTGTTGGGGTAGGGTTCTACCAGGCGATGCCCGGTGATGGGGTCCATGTTCTGCTGCTGCACGTTAAAGCTGCGCGCGTAGTTGAGCTTATCGGCGGCAAGGTCGTCCCAGCCGGGCAGCAGGTCGTAGTCGTAGACCTCGTCGAGCGAGCTGGTGCGGTAGACGGTGCCGTTGATATAGGTGATCTGATCGATGGGCAGGCCCGCGTCGAGCGCATCGGCGATCTCGACGATCGCGTGCTCGCCCATGCCGTAGATGAGGATGTCGGCGCCCGAATCGAGCAGCACCGAGCGCTTGAGCTTATCCTGCCAGTAGTCGTAGTGGGCCAGGCGGCGCAGACTCGCCTCGATGCCGCCGATGATGATGGGGGCGTCCTTGAACGTCTGGCGGATGAGGTTGCCGTAGACCGTGACGGCACGATTGGGGCGGTGCCCCTCCTCGCCACCGGGGGTATAGGTGTCGGTGTGGCGGCGGTGCTTGGTCACCGAATAGTGGTTGACCATGGAGTCCATGTTGCCGGCACTGACGAGAAAGCCCAGGCGCGGCTCGCCGAGTACCGTGATGCTGGCGGGGTCGGTCCAGTCGGGCTGGCAGATGATGCCCACTTTGTAGCCGTGCGCGTCGAGTACGCGGCTGACGATGGCCATACCAAAGCTAGGGTGGTCCACGTAGGCGTCGCCGCAAATGTAGACAAAGTCGCACTGGTCCCAGCCGCGCGCATCCATGTCGGCGCGGCTGACGGGGAGGAACTTGTCGCGGCCCGGACGCCAGGGGCGTGAGGGCGCTGCCTGGGCATGAGTGGCGTGGCCACCCTGGGCCTTGCCGCCACGCTTTTGCTGCTGGCCGCGCTGGGCATGCTTGCCGTGCTGGTTGTGCTGAGCGTCCTGGGGCTTTTTTGCCACGATTCCTCCCGTTGTTAGTATGCTGCACGTAATTGTAACCAGTCTTTTTGGGACGGGGCTAAAAAGACTGGTGGAGTACATGAGCTGGCGGATCGGCGCGTCGATGCGGGTGCCGTTTGTTTCCAGACTGTGTATCCCCGTGTCGAAGGAGCCGTCTCGCGCGCACGCCATGTTGTCAATGGGTTACAGTATGAACGGCGGCTATGTTTCCGCCAACGCACGAGAGGGTCGTCAACAAGGAGGATGCACGACGATGCAGCGTGCCAAACAGATATCGGAGTCCATCGAACTGGGCATTATCCTGGCGCTCGCCGGCGGCTTTATGGATGTGTATTCGTACATTGGGCGCGACCATGTTTTCGCAAACGCGCAGACGGGCAACATCCTGCTTGTGGGCGTGAGCATCTCGGAGGGCAATTGGGCACTTGCGGGGCGCTACTTCTTCCCTGTGGTGTCGTTTGCCGTGGGCATTATGCTTGCCGACCTGGTACACGAACGGTTTGGCAGCGTGATTCACTGGCGCCAAGTGACGGTGTTCTTTGAAGCCGTCATCTTGCTGGGCGTGAGCTTTATCCCGGGCGGCAATTTCAACCTGCTCGCCAACTGCCTCACCTCGTTTGCCTGCGGCATGCAGGTCGAGAGCTTCCGCAAGATCCACGGTCACGGCATCGCTACGACCATGTGCATCGGCAACTTGCGCAACGCCCTGCAAAACGTGGACGATTACATCATCACCCACAAGCGCGGCTTTTTGGAAAACGGCCTGCTGTACTTTGGCGTGATCTTCACCTTTGTGTTTGGCGCCGTGCTGGGCAACTGGTGCATCGAGCGCATGGGGCTGCACGCCATTGCGGTGGCGAGCATGCTGCTGTTTATCGCGTTTGCCATCATGTTTATCGATCGCGAACGCGACTTGCACAGGAAATGGGCCCGCATCGTAGCTGACTGGCAGACCACGAGTCTTAAGCGCTAAGGTGCATGTTCGTAACAACATTCAGGAGCCAGAAAAACTATCTAGCTCCTGAATGTTGTTACGAACTGCTTTTTGCGATTTATTCGAGATGCTCTTCAATCCGAGCCCTAAGAAGGGCAATGGCTGTAGGTATTCCAATTGCGGCGGCTAATTCGGCTTTATCCAAAACCTGTATGCTAAAGCACGATTGTTTATCACATTGAAGGACGATAACTGAAGATAGCTTCACTTCCTGTTGGCTGAATATATCGTAATCTCCAAATAGGAAGTTACCTTTTATTGCGTAATTCGGTATGTTCGTTACGCACTTCATCTCAAGTCTGTTTAGACCATAATCGAACACCGCAACTTCCTTGTGTTCGATGATGAGCGCAACCCTGGGCATGTTGCTAAAGCCACCGTCGACGACAGTGAAGAGTTTTTCATTCGCATCGTCATAAACGGTATATTTAAGACTCGATAGCTGTCCTAGTGGACCCGTGAACCCATGTCTTTTGATGTTGAGGTTGTCTCCCGCTGGGTTGATGAGAGCCAGAGTATGCGGATAAGGATTACCTTCAATTGAGATTCGATATTCGTTTGTAGCCGTCTTGCTCGATTTAGGACCAGTAGCCATCACGCGTCATCGCCTCGATCGAATTGGAACCGTCTTCTACTTCGTGCGGAGAATTGCGCTGTACGTTGCGGTACATGCAGCTGCAATAACCGCATGGGCAATTTCTAACAAAATGAATGACGCTATTTGCTGCATGCATTTTATTTACTATAAAGTATCCTTTTATAAACGTATTGTCAAACATATATTGCTAAAACAGAAACAATTTATAGACTGAGTTGGTCGTATTCTTTGGGCGATTGCTCCTATAATCTAGCCTTCGCTGCTGTCGGGAGGGAAGGACTGGGGCTCCGTTATTATGTTGAAACGCTTTAACACTTTTGACGTTCTCACGCGTTTTTTGTTTCAAAAGCGTTAGGATGGAACTTGCAGCGCGGGGCGTAATGGGTGCCCCGCACACGATGGGAGGCTATCAATGGCTAATCGTTTCGTTCTCAACACCATTTCTTATCATGGTTCCGGCGCCATCAAGGAGATCCCCGGCGAGCTCCAGCGTCGCGGCTACAAGAAGATCTTCGTCTGCTCCGACCCCGATCTGGTCAAGTTTGGCGTTACCGCTAAGGTGACCGACGAGCTCGACGCCGCCGGTATTGCTTGGAGCCTCTACTCCGAGATCAAGCCCAACCCCACTATCCAGAACGTCAAGGACGGCGTCGAGGCTTTCAAGGCCGCCGAGGCTGACGCTATCGTGACCATCGGTGGCGGCTCCTCCATGGATACCGCCAAGGCCATCGGCATCATCATCAACAACCCCGAGTTCGCCGATGTCCGCAGCCTCGAGGGTGTTGCTCCCACTAAGAACCACGCCGTGTTCACCATCGCTGTGCCGACGACCGCCGGTACCGCCGCCGAGGTGACCATCAACTACGTCATCACCGACCCCGAGAAGGTCCGCAAGTTCGTGTGCGTCGACACCAACGACGCCCCCGAGGTCGCCGTCGTCGACCCCGATATGATGGCTTCCATGCCCGCCGGCCTGACCGCCTCTACCGGCATGGACGCTCTGACCCACGCCATCGAGGGCTACACCACCAAGGGCGCTTGGGAGCTCTCCGACATGTTCCACTTTGAGGCTATTAAGCTGATCAGCGAGAACCTGCGTGACTCCGTCGCCGAGGCCAAGTCCGGCCAGCCCGGCTCCGGCCGCGAGGGCATGGCCCTTGGCCAGTATGTCGCCGGCATGGGCTTCTCCAACGTTGGCCTGGGCATCGACCATGCCATGGCTCACACCCTGTCCGCTCACTACGACACCCCGCACGGCGTCGCTTGCGCCATGCTGCTGCCGATTGCCATGGAGTTCAACAAGCCGGTTTGCGCTGAGCGCCTGGCCAAGGTTGCCGTTGCCATGGGTGTTGACACCACGGGCATGAGCACCGACGAGGCTGCCGACGCCGCTATCGCCGCCGTCAAGCAGCTCTCCGCCGACGTGAACATCCCGCATGTCTGCGAGGCCATGAAGGCCGACGAGATCGAGGTCCTGGCCAAGGACGCCATGGCTGACGCCTGCTTCCCGGGCAACCCGCGCGAGGCGACGCTCGACGACGTCATCGAGCTCTTCAAGAAGATCTGCCCGGCTGCCTAACCTGGTTCGGCGGGCCCCGCCCGTTAGCCCCAGAATCGTCCTCGGACATGTCGGAGGCCCCGCTGCGCACTACGT
>NZ_QSBK01000023.1:0-18256 GCF_003465685.1 Collinsella sp. AF04-24 | reverse complement strand
CGGCGGGCCCCGCCCGTTAGCCCCAGAATCGTCCTCGGACATGTCGGAGGCCCCGCTGCGCACTACGTGCGGCGGGGCCTCCTTCTGTCCTGCGGAAAGATTCTGGGGCTAACGGGCGGGGCCCGCCGGCTCGTTGTCGTGGCGGGCGCTGTTCGGAAGAGCTCGATGGGTCATCTCGCTGGGTAAATATTTGTGCGTGATGGTATCGTTGTTGGGGCTTTTACTGATTACGGGATGTTGACTTTGGAGTTGTGGATGGTGTCCCAAATGGATTCTACGCTTGGTTTTATTACTGACCAGCTTAAGGCGCTGACTTCTATTGCCTCGCCTACGGGCTTTACTCGTGCGGCGACTGATTATCTGATGGAAACCCTGCGCGATATGGGCTTTGAGCCCGAGCGCTCCAATAAGGGCAATGTGCTGGTTGAGCTCGGCGGCGAGGGTGAGCCGCTCGTGTTGGCG
This sequence comes from Collinsella sp. AF04-24, assembly GCF_003465685.1. Lineage (NCBI taxonomy): Bacteria > Bacillati > Actinomycetota > Coriobacteriia > Coriobacteriales > Coriobacteriaceae > Collinsella > Collinsella sp. AF04-24. The sequence goes on along the minus strand of NZ_QSBK01000023.1, from coordinate 17,794 downwards.
AGCCATGTCGACACGCTTGGCGCCATGGTGCGATCCATTAAGGACAATGGCCGCCTGCGTCCGACGACGCTCGGTGGGCACCAGTGGTCCACGGCCGATGGCGAGAACTGCACCGTCTACACGCGTGGCGGCAAGGTCTACACAGGCGTGGTCCTCAATACCGAGCCTTCGGCGCATGTGGCCGATGAGCCGGTCAAGGCCATCGAGAAGAACATGGAGATCCTGCTCGACGAGAACGTTGACAGCAAGGACGATGTGCTCGAGCTGGGTATTCAGACTGGCGACATCATCGCTATGGATCCGCGCACCATGGTGACGGAGAGCGGCTACATTAAGAGTCGCTTCCTTGACGACAAGCTGTCGGCGTCGATTCTGCTGGGCTTGGCGCGTGCCGTCGCCGCTGGCGAGGTGACGCTCTCGCGCAAGGTGTCGCTGCTCTTTACCGTGTACGAGGAGGTCGGTCACGGCGGTGCCTTTGTGCCGGCCGACACGCGCGAGATGATCAGCGTGGACATGGGCTGCGTGGGCGACGACCTGGGCTGCACCGAGCGCATGGTTTCGATTTGCGCCAAGGATTCGGGTGGCCCCTACAACTACGATCTGGTGACCACGCTGTCCAATATCGCGCGCGAGCTTAAGCTCGATTACGCCATCGATGTGTACCCGCATTACGGTTCCGACGTCGAGGCCACGCTCTCGGCCGGCTACGACATTCGCCATGGTCTGATCGGCCCCGGCGTGTACGCGAGCCACAACTACGAGCGCAGCCACATCGACGGCGTGCGCAATACCTACGAGCTGGTTCGCGCCTACGTTCAGCGCTAGGGGAGCAGCTTGCGACTCGGCTGACCAATCGCTAAGGCCCGATTTCTCGGGCCTTTTTTCACTTTGGGTTGTTTAGTATTATGATGTCTGTAATCTATTAACTAAACGTGTAAATTACTTAACGAGGTGATGCGGTGTATGGACACGTCTGAGTACTTGTCTATGGGTGATGCTGCCCGCCTGTTGGGCGTTACGAAAGCCCGCATATCTCAACTTGCCGCATCGGGAACGCTTGTGTGCGATATTGTGGGCGGCCGGAAGTTGGTCGAGTACAATTCTGCGCTCGCCTATCAAAAGGTCCGCAAGCGAGGACGCCGTCCTGCGGCCGATGTGGGACGCAAGTTTACGCTGATGTCGGCCGACCATGAGGTCGCGCATGTCTCATTTGATCCGACGCGTGAGTTTCCCTTCGAAATCGCCGAGGTCCTCGATGCGCAACGAATGCCGTTTGGCACATGCTCGAGCTCTTCTCCAACGGTGAATAAGCGGGAGCTCAACGCGTGGTGGGGGCATCGGTCGGTGCCCGATGTTCGTCCTGGGCTTATCTCGCGCTACCGCGAGCTGGGAATTGCCAGTGGCATTGAGGTGCCGGTTCAGTGCCTGGGTCTCTCGCTTTCGGATTGCTATTGGCTGCGGCCGGCCGATTGCGCCGAACTCAAATGGCAAAACATCAATTATTTTGAGAACGAATTTGAGCGATCGGCGCCCGAAGAGCGTTCGGGTTGGCTGGAAGGCATCGGTCTTAAAAATCCGGATAACACGTCCGAGGGCGAGCTTCCTAAATCGTGGATGATCCGAAACGGCATTCGCATTTTGGCTAAAGGACGCGGCATGGACGATCAGCGTCCCTTTAACGAGGCGGTTGCAACGGCTCTGCATCGTCGCTTGCTGTCGGAGGGCGAGTTTGTTCCTTATACGGTTGAGCGGATGTTCGATGGCCCTGTGTGTCTGTGCGACGACTTTCTTGACGGCCGCGAGGAATACGTTCCGGCTGTTTACGTTAAGGGCGCACTTGGTAGCCAGCGGGGAGACTCGACATACGATCGATACTGTCGCTACCTTGGCAAGCATGGTGCCGATGAGGTCGCTGTGAGAAGGTCTATGTCGCAGATGATTGTCTGCGATGCCCTTTTGGCCAACAGCGACCGCCATTGGCGAAACTTCGGCATCATCCGTAATGTCGACACCCTGGAGATAAAACCTGCACCGCTGTTCGATAGCGGCAACTGTCTGTGGTATAACGTGCCAACTGTCTTGCTCGCGGCTGGGGAGTTTGGGTTTTCCGCTAAGCCGTTTGGGCCCGACCCTTCCGCTCAGCTGGCGCTTGCGGACTCGCTCGATTGGTTCGATTCATCGCGGCTCAACGGATTTGTTGATGAGGCGATCGAGATTCTTTCGCAGAGCGAATGGGCGACGGCGGAGGGTCGACTCGAGGCCATTTGCCGCGGCCTCGAGCGTCGCGTAATCGAGGTTGGTGCCGCTGTTGAGGTACTTCGACACGTGCAGCGATAAACCCACGGCTACTTAAGTGCGCCGGTCACGGTACCGCCGCCCAGGACGATGTCGCCGCGATAGACTACAACGGCCTGGCCGGGGGCGATGGCTCGTTGCGGCTCGTCAAAAGTTAGCAGCATTTGTCCGCCGGCGCCACGTGTAAGGGTTGCTGCCTGGTCTTTCTGACGGTAGCGGTACTTGGCGCCCACGCGGATGCCGCCGGCGTCGAGCTCCGCCTCCATGTGGTCGGCGGGGGCGCTCCAGATCCAGTCGTTGGCCGTGAGCGCTGTGGCCGCCAGGTCCTCGGCCTCGCCCAGATGCACGGTGTTGTTGGCGGCGTCGACGCCCGTTACGTACACGGGATGCGCCATCGCAACGCCCACGCCCTTGCGCTGGCCGATGGTGTAGCGCAGCGCGCCGTTGTGGCGCCCGACCACGCTGCCGTCGCGCCACACAATGTCGCCCGGTGCAGCGGGATGTCCGCAGCGGCGCTCGATATAGCCCGCGTAGTCACCGTCTGGAATAAAGCAGATGTCCTCGCTTTCGGCCTTCTGGGCGTTGGTAAAGCCCTGCTCGGCGGCTATGCGGCGCACGTCGCGCTCTTTGTCTAGGCCTGCCAGCGGAAAGATCGTGTGTGCCAGGCGTTCCTGCGTAAGCGAATACAAAAAGTAGCTCTGGTCCTTTTTGGGATCTTCGCCGCGATGTAGCTGCCAGGTGCCGTCTGCCGCCTGGCTTGTTTTGGCGTAATGTCCCGTTGCGATGTAGTCGCAGCCCATATCCAGCGCCGCATCCAGCAGCGCGCCAAACTTAATGTGGCGGTTGCAGATGATGCACGGGTTGGGCGTCAGTCCTTCCTGGTGGGCGTTCACAAAGCACTCGATCACGTTGCGGTCGAAGGTCTGCTGCAAGTCGAGCACATGGTGGGGTATCCTCAGGCGCTCGGCGACGGCCTTTGCATCGGCGATGTCGCAGTCGACTTTGCTCATACCCGTGGCGGGGTCGGGCGCGGGGCAGGTGAGACGCATGGTGGCGCCGATGCATTCGTAGCCCTGGCGCTTGAGCAGATACGCGGTCACGCTGGAATCGACGCCGCCGCTCATGGCGACGAGCACGCGCTTATTGTGCATGGGGAGGTTCTCCTTGGTGGCATGTGGCCAAAAAAGAAAAGCGGCGCGGGAGGCTGGTTCCGCGCCGCAGACATTGTAGCAAGTTCGGGCGTCGTGTGGGACACCCTGTTGGGATGGGCTCAGGCAGCCAGAAGAGAGGGCAGACCGGCGTGCCTTGGACTCGTTCTAAGAACGAGAGCTCTAGTCCTGGAAGAGTGCCGTGGACAGGTAGCGCTCGCCGGTGTCGGCGAGCAGCGCCACGATGGTCTTGCCCTCGTTCTCGGGGCGCTTGGCCAGCTGCAGTGCGGCCCACACGGCGGCGCCGGACGAAATGCCCACGAGCACGCCCTCCTTGTGGCCCACGGCGCGGCCGGTGGCAAAGGCGTCGTCGTTCTCGACGGGGATGATCTCGTCGTAGACCTGGGTGTCGAGGACGTCGGGCACAAAGCCGGCACCGATACCCTGGATCTTGTGCGGGCCGGCCTGGCCCTTAGAGAGCACCGGGGAGGTGGCGGGCTCGACGGCGACGACCTGAATCTCGGGGTTTTGCTCCTTGAGGAACTCGCCCACGCCGGTCACGGTGCCGCCGGTGCCGACGCCGGCGACGAAGATGTCGACCTTGCCGTCGGTGTCGTCCCAGATCTCGGGGCCGGTCGTGGCCTTGTGAATGGCCGGGTTCGCGGGGTTCACAAACTGGCCGGCGATGATGCTGTTGGGGGCCTCCTTCTGCAACTCTTCGGCCTTGGCGATAGCGCCCTTCATGCCTTTGGAGCCGTCGGTGAGCACGAGCTGCGCACCGTATGCCTGCATCAGCTTGCGGCGCTCGACGGACATGGTCTCGGGCATGGTGATGATCACCTTGTAGCCGCGGGCGGCCGCCACCGAGGCGATGCCGACGCCGGTGTTGCCGCTCGTGGGCTCGATGATGGTGTAGTCGCCGCCACGCACGAGCTTGCCTGCCTTCTCGGCCTCGTCAATCATGTTCTTGGCGACGCGGTCTTTAACGGATCCGGCGGGGTTGAAGTATTCCAGCTTGACGAGCACGCGGGCCTTGAGGTCCTCATCGGCCTCAAAGTGGGTGAGCTCCAGGAGCGGGGTGTGGCCGATAAGCTGATCGATGGACGTGTAAACCTTGCTCATGATGAACCTCCAAAGTGTTCAAATGACTGGATACCGTGTGGTTTTACGGTGTGTCTAGCAGCTAAACCCATAAACCTTATAGGTTGTTTGTTTAGCTGTTGGGAAGCATAGTAGACACCAAAGCCTAGTAATGCAATAGGAAATAGGAGATTATTGCAAGTTGATTAACCATCTTGACCGGAACGGGTATTTTCAAAGCCAATTTTTCGGCTAGAATTTCAACGGACTAAAAGACCGAAAGGCAGCACTATATATGTTGGTTTCCACAAAGGGCAGATATGCCCTGCGCGTTATGGTCGACCTGGCCGAGCATCAGGCGGCCGGTCGCATCCCGCTCAAAGAGATCGCGGCGCGCCAGGGGATTTCGGAGAAGTACCTCGAGAATATTCTGGCTACGCTCGTGCGCGCCAACATGCTCTCGGGCATGCGCGGCAAGGGCGGCGGCTATGTGCTCACGCGCCCGCCCGAGCAGTACACGGTGGGCGAGATCTTGCGCCTGACCGAGGGCAGCCTGGCGCCGGTCGCCTGCCTGGATGGCGACTGCAAGGGTTGTTCGCGCTCTGACGAGTGCCCCACGCTCGACGTGTGGAAGAACCTGGACAAGCTCATCAACGACTACCTCGACGGTGTGACGCTTGATCAACTTGTCGCTCCCAACGAAGGCTACGACTACGTGATCTAGCCCACCTGCCATTTGGGGACGGGGTGGAAATGGCAGATTCTCTCGCCCTTTGAGACTTGGCAAATAAGAAGGCCGCCCATTTTTGCGATGGGCGGCCTTCGTTTTGGGCTGTTGAGACGGGCGCGGCCGGAATGGCCGTTTTAGCCCTCGGCGATGCTGTCGAGGATGCTGCGCATGATGGACACCAGGATGCTGCCCATAAAGGCCGATCCAAAGCTGGCGATGGAGATACCCGCGCCCAGCAGATTGACCGACAGATAGCTGGCCAGCTCGAGCATAAAGCTGTTGACTACGAGCTGAAAAATACCCAGCGTAATGATCGTGAGCGGCAGCGAGATGACCGTCAGGAACGGCTTGACGAGCGAATCGACGATGTTCAGGAACAGTCCCACGAAGGCGAAACAGACCCAGGCCTCGGCAAAACCGAAGGGCTGGATGCCGGGAACGAGGAACGTGGCAATCGCGATGGCGATCGAGGTAAAGAGCCAGTTAAGCATAAAGCGCATGGTGTGAATCCTTTCTTGCGCAGGGTGCGTCGGTGTCGCGTGAAGCGGTTTGCTGCGGCAGCTTGGACGGCCGCTCGGGTGTGCCGCCTTGTTCGGCCGCCCATTGTCTCAGATATTCGTGGAGCTTACGTGCGCATTCGGTTTCAAAACGGCGTTCGTCCTAGAAAATGCGCCGCTGGCAGAGAGTTTTGTCGCTTTAGTTTGGTGGTGTGCTAAACTGCTACGGGCAAAAGCCACACGCGTTGCCCTATTGCATAGAACGGGCGAACGATGCCCGATGTCAGTATCAACTTCGATGCCTTTTGGCGGGTTTGGCGGTGATCGATGAATATCGAGAACATGTTTGACAAGCCTGATGTCAAGCAGCTGGTCCACGCATTTAGTCTTTTGGATGACGAGAAGGATATCCAAGCGTTTTTGACCGATATCTGCACGCCGCGCGAGATCTGCGATCTATCGCAGCGTCTGCAGGTTGCGCGTTATCTGGATGAGGGCGAGCCTTATGTTGAGGTTCAGGCCCGCACCGGCGCTTCGTCCACTACGGTGAGCCGCGTTTCAAAGGCACTCAACGGCGAGTACGGCGGCTATCGCAAGATCCTCATCAAACTGGAGGATGGCGAGTAGGCCAGCGGCAACAAACGAATTGCGCAGAACCGTCCCTTCGGGGGCGGTTTTTTGATCCTTTGGGGACGGAGGAAAACGGATCGCTGGGTTAGACTGACCTCCTCGGTGATCCATTTTCCTCCGTCTCCAAGGGGTCAAATCTGTTGGCGTGGGGCAAATCTGTCCGCGCGGGCGGGTAGGATGGAAACATTGAATATTGCGAACGGTTTGAGTGGAGGACCATGCCTGTTCGAATCTATACCACCAACGCCGGCGCGGATTTGAGCGATGCCGAGGCGGCGCTGCTTGCCGACCTTATTGCCCGCCACGGGCGTGCCGTGCTGCTGGCGCCAACGTTTGCTGAGCTCGACCTGTGCCGTCATGATGCGGCGGAAGCCGGCGTTTCGCTGGGTATTGACTACAAGACGCCTACATCGTGGCTTCGCTCGCTTTGGGAGCTTTTGGGCGACGGGCGCGGTTTCGTCGACAACCTGCAGCGCCAGATGCTGTTTTCGGACATGGTAGCGCGCCTCGACGACGCCGACCTGCAGCCGCTTTCGCGCAGCCAGGGCACGGTGCGTATGCTCGCGCGTATGGCTCGCGATGTGCTGCCGGGTGTGGCAGGGACAGGCACCGAGCGTTGCTGCGACAACGTTTGCAAGCCCAAGCCCAAAAGCGACGCCGAGGCTCGCGTGTTTGAACTTTTGTGCGCCTATGCGCGCGGTTTGGACCGTCGAGATATGGTCGAGCCCTGCGAGGCGGCTGACATTATGGCCGATGCCCTGGCCGATAACCTGCCGGCGTGCACCCGCGCCGTATGCGTGCGCGGTATCACGTCGTTTACGCACGGCCTGCTCGAGCTGCTGTCTGCCGTGGCGAACAATGGGGGAGAGGTCGTCGTACTGCTTGCCTGCGAGCAGGCGGCGATGCGCGAGGAGCTTGCCGCGGCATTTGATGCCCGCGGTGTGCTGTTCGAGGCCGCGCCGCTGAGGGAGGACGCCGTCGCGTCTGATGCCGCTTGCGGGACCGCCGCTCAGCCTGCCTTTATTGAGGTCGCCGGCCCCCATGCCCGTGCCCATGCTTATGCGGACGCCATCGATAAGTTGGCGAAAACGCACAAGGAGTCCAAGGACGATAAGGCTGCTGCAACGCCCGCCGACCCCGTACGCGTGCTCGTTGTTTCTGCCCGGGCACCCCAGCTGTTCGGTGAGCTCGCCTCTCGTCTGGCGGCTCGTCATATCGCTGCCGAGACAGTTGAGTTCACGGCGTTTTCTCAATCCATTGCGGGCAGGCAGTTCACGGCGCTCGCCAACCTGATCGAGCGTATGAAGGCCGCCGACGAAGGGGCAGCTTCTAAGACTGAGTGGTGGCCCGCGCCGGAGCTTACCGACTGGATTTACAGTCCGCTTTCGGGCGCTGATGCCGTCAATGCCCGTACCTTCGATAAGAATATGCGTCTCTCGCGCAGCAAGACTACCGCGGGCGTTAAGAGCCTGCTGCAGAGCGTCCAAGGCCAGGTGAGGGGCGCGCGCAAGGCGGCGAGCGACGAGAACTGGTTTAAGAACGTGCCGTGCGTGGTCTCGGACGTGTTCCAGGCGCTGTGGCGTGACAAGCCCGTGACGGCGCTCAAGGCCATGCTTGCCGTTGCCGAGGCGTTGCCCGATCGCTCGCTGGGCAGCTTGGATGGCCAAGCCCGTCGCCAAGCGGAGGTGGCCCTGCTGCGCCACGTCATCGGCATCCTTATGAATGGCGCCCGCGCGCTCGACGTGTCGCAGGCCGCGATCGTGCCCGTGCTCGATGGCATTCGCACCAAGGTGGACAAGCGTAGTACCGCCTACGATTACGAGACCTACGAGGTTGACCGTGCGCCACGTGCTCAGGTTCGTTTTGCTTCGCTTGCCGATGCGGCGGCTCTGCGCCCCGGCAGCTACGATGCTGTGCTGTTTGCCGATGTCGATCTGGACAGCTATCCGCTCTCGCACGAGGAGGGACCGCTGGCTACGCTGACGGCGAGCCTTGGTCGCGAGGGCGTGACGCTTGAGCCTGCGGCCCTGCTGCGCGTGCGCTTTGGCCGTGCGATGCAAGCGTCGCGTGGTCCGGTTGCGCTCGCCCGCGTGACGCACGATCGCCAGGCGCGCGAGTGCTATCCGGCTGCCGTGTGGACCGAGCTGCGGGCGCACGCCGAGGCCGCTGACGCCGACAAGGCCGCTGACGATGCTAGGGCCGCTGACGATGCTAAGGCCGCTGACGATGCTAAGGCCACTGGTGACGCTAAGGCCGCTGACGCCGACAAGGCGAAGTGCGTGGGTGAGGGCGATATCGTAAGGGACTTCGATCCCGCGGCAGGCGAAGGTCTCAAGCGCGAGCGCGTGACCTGTGAAGCCCCTCAGCATCTGAGTACCGAGGCCGTGCCGTATTTGGTCCTGCGCCGTCGCGATGGCGAGGGCGAGGGCGCGCCGCTCGTGCCGCGCCTGACGTCCGCCTCGCAGATCGAGGCCTATTCCACCTGCCCGCTGTGCTGGTTCGTCTCGTATCGCGTCAAACCTCAGTCCATCGATGCGGGCTTTGGCAACATGGAGAAGGGCAACTTTGTCCATGACGTGCTGGAGCACTTGCATGCACGTCTTCCGCAGGAGGGCATGGAGCGCGTGACGCCCATGAATCTGCCGCGCGCGCAGGGGCTGTTGCGCGAGGTCTTTGCCGAGACCCTGGCCGAGCATGCGGGCAAGCGCGGTACCGAGGGCCCGCTGGTGCCGCTCTCTCCAGTGGAGGAGCGCCAGGTGGCTGAGATCTTGCCGCAGCTGGAGGGCGTGCTTGCCTACGAGTCCGAGGCGCTCACCCCCTTTGCTCCGCGCTACCTGGAGTTTGCGTTCAACGAGCTCCAGGTCGAGTATGCCGGTTGGCCGCTCGGCGGGCGCATCGACCGCGTGGATGTGGATGCCGAGAATCGCGCCGTGGTAATCGACTACAAGCATCGCACGGGCGTTGAGGAGTTTAAACTCGCCGACCCCACGGTGCGCGACGAGGAATCGGGCGAGGCCGCCATCGACGACCCGCGGTGGCTGCCGCCCCATACCCAGACGCTTATCTATGCGCAGGCCATGCGCCGGGCGCTGGATCTGGATGCCCGTGCGGCGCTCTATTTTTCGACCAAGGGCGGCAAACCGGCGCTGCGCGGCGCCGCGAGTGCCGAGCTGCTCGAGGAGGAGCGTGGTGACGGCCGCATCCCGGGGCTTAAGAAGGGCTTTCCCGGCGAGGGTGGCAGCATGGACTTCGACGCCCTGCTCGATCGCGTGGAGGCCGGCATCGCCGAGCGCCTGCACGAACTCGAGGCAGGCGACGTTGCCGCCGTCGACCCGACGTCGGCTCAGGCCGCGCATGCGCGCTGCTCGTATAACCACGAAGGAACGTTTGTAAGGAGGGACGTGTAGACCATGGATCTTTCGACTTTGATGCCGCAACAACTGCAAGTCGTCAAAACGCTCGACCGTCCGCTGTTTGTCTCGGCGGGCGCCGGTTCGGGCAAGACCTTTACCCTCACGCGCCGCATCGTCTACGCGCTCTCGCCCGAATCCGGTCCGTTTGTCGAGCATCTGGATCAGGTGCTCGCCATTACCTTTACCAAAGATGCCGCGGCCGAGATTCGCGACCGCGTGCGTCGCGCGCTTATCGAAGAGGGTATGGACGAGGAGGCCCTGACCGTCGACGACGCTTGGATCTCGACCATTCACGGTATGTGTTCGCGCATCCTGCGCGCGCATGCGTTGGAGCTGGGCATCGATCCCGAGTTCACGGTGCTTACCGATACCGATGAGCTTATGGATCAGGCTGTTGAGCATGTGCTGGCCCGCGCGACGGCGCCCGATGCCGCCCCCGAGCTCGCGGCATCGCTCAAGGCCCTCTACGCCTGGTATCCCATGGCGGGCGAGGGCGGTCCCTTTGGCGCCGGCACGACCATCAAGGGTCTGGTGCGCGACCTGCTGGAGCTCTCGAGCCAGCTGCCGGGCGGTATGGACGACGTGCGCGTGGCGCGCGGCCAGGCCGACACCTCGGCCCTTGCCGATGCCTATCGATCGGCGTTGGGCGCAAGCAAGGCCGCGACCGAAAAAGCGCAGACGGCGCTCGATGCCATCGACGCGTTCGAGGCGAGCGGCAAGACCATGGCCGATGCGGCGCGACTCATGATGTCGTGCACCATGCCGCGCGCGAGCAAGGCATTCCCTAAGGAGCAGGTGGAGCTACTCAAGGCAGAGGCCGCCGATGCGTTTATCAATATCGTGCTGGCCTGCGGCGGTCCCGCGCTCGAGGCACTGGTGGGGCTTGCCCGTGCTGTAGAGGCTGAGTACCGCGCGCTCAAGGCCGGCCAGTCTGCCCTCGACAACAACGATCTGCTGCGCATGGCCTACGAGGCCCTGCGCGATTACCCGGCCATCCGAGCGGCATACGAGGGTCGCTTTAAGATGGTCATGATCGATGAGTTCCAGGATACCGATCAGATGCAGGTCGACCTGATCCGTTACCTGACGGGTGCGGGGGAGCGCGCGTTGTGTACCGTAGGCGATGCACAGCAGTCGATCTACCGCTTCCGCGGGGCGGAGGTCGAGGTGTTCCGTCGCCAGGAGCGCAAGGTGGGCTCGTCTGCCGCGCCCGAGGCGACTGCCGCGGCCGACGCCCCTGCTGGCGCGCTCGTTAAGCTCGTGCGCAACTTCCGCAGCCACGACGAGGTGCTACGCTACGTGGCTCGCGTCTTCGACGGCGACGACGGCGGCCTGATGCAGGGCTTTTTGGATCTTGAGGCGAGCGACGGCCGCAAGGACACGCTGGTGGCAGACGCCTCGCGTCGTCAGGCCCTCTTTGTTGCCGGCGGCAGTACGCAGGAGCGCACACAGGCCAAGGCCCGCGCGATCGCAGAGCGGTTCCGCGCGCTTGCCGATGCCGGTCAGCCCCAGGGCGGCATGGTGCTGCTGCTGGGCCGCATGACCAACGCCGACGTCTATGCCCAGGCTTTCCGCGACCAAGGACTCGACTGCGTGATCGCGGGTGGCTCGGTCTTTGCCCAGGCAGCCGAGGTGCAGACGGTGCGCGCCCTAGTCTGCGCGCTCGCCAATCCGGCCGATACGGCGCAGGGCCTTATGCCGCTGCTGGCCTCGCCGATGTTTGCGCTCGGCGCCCAGGAGTTCCTGGCGCTGGCGACCAAGCTGGACGACCAGACGGGGGAGACCTCGCGCCGCAACATCGACGCGGGCATCATGAGCGATTCCGATGTGCCGGGCTTGCAGAGCCTGCCGCTCGTGACGCGCGCCCGCGAGGTGCTATGCTATGCGCTTCGTCGTGTGGGCCGCGATTCGTTCGCGGCGATCGCGCGCGACGTGGTCAACGCTTCGGGCTGGTTTGTGCGTCTGGCACAGCGTGGTCCCGAGGGCAAGGCCATTGCCGCCAACGTGCTCAAGGCGCTCGATGCTGTGGTTGAGGCCGAGGCCGAGTTCGGTAACTCGCCGCGCTCCATTGCGCTGGCCTTTGACCGCTTCCTGGCGGGCAAGGAAGCCCCGGGCGCGCTCAACGAGGAGGGTGACGGCGCGGTACGCATCATGACCGTGCATGCGTCCAAGGGCCTGGAGTATCCGGTCGTGGCGGTTGCGGAGTGCTTTGGCGTGCGCAAATCGTCCGGTGCGGCACAGATGGGTCGCGTCGAGGGCGGAGCGCAGGTCGTGGCACTGCCTGCACGCTTCGACGGCGTTAAACTCGCGGACGGCACGTTCGTAAAGGGCGATGACGTCAAAAAGCAGTTTGAGCACGCGTTTAAGGGCAAGGGCACGTCGCTGTGGCTGCCGCCAGAGCTCATGGAGGATGTCTGCGCGACGGGTTCTCCCGCCGAGGCATTTGCTCACTTGCGCAACGACGACCTGCAGCTTTCGCTCGAGGAGCGGGCTCGTCTGCTTTATGTCGCCATGACGCGAGCGCGCGAGCTGGTCATTCTGGCGATGGATGCCGGCGTGAGCCGCGGCAAGCTGTGCGCGCCGACCTTCGATGTCGAGACCGATCTGACCTACGACGTGCTGCGTCGTATTCTGCCGACGGACGGCCTGGACATGCCGCAGCTCGATGCCGACCGTTTGGTGTTCGACAACTCCCAGCCGGGCGACTACGAGCTCATCTCGCTGGCTGACTTTGCTTTTGGCGAGCAGTCGTTTGAGGCCAATGCTTCGCTTGATGCCGAAGGCAGGCTTGTCCGCGGCGATGCGGAGCCGGAGGGTGCCGGTGCGGATGCCCGCGCCGCCGTTCCCGGTCCTGCCGACCCCGAGCCCGATGCGTTTGAGCTCGTGTATCCCCAGGCGGTGGGCGTGCGCATGGGCACCTGCCCGTATCCGGCGCGCGATTCGTACAGCTACTCGTCAATTGCCGCGGCGCTGCATGCCGAGTCCGAGGACCGTGCCGCCGAGGCACACGTGCCCATGGACGAGGCCGGCGATGATGCGGAGTCGGATGGTTCCGAGATGACGGATGCGGACGTGGCTGCTGTCGAGCCCGCCGGCAACCCCATGGCGCTGGGCTCGGCGTTCCATGCCGCCTGCCAGTGGCTGATCGAGATGGGTGCCGATGAGCTGCCCGCCGCGCGTGCCGATGCGCTGGCGCGTCTGTGGCGCCTGACGCCGGAGCAGCGCGAGCGCTTCGACGTTGCCCTGGACCGCTGGCTCAAGTCGGCGGTCCGTGCCGAGCTGCTTGCCTGGCCGTGCGTTCGCGCCGAGGTGCCGTTCTTTTCGCTGGGCTGCGAGGACAAGGACATTGCCCGCTACGGTGCATATGCCGAGGGCGCCATCGATGCACTGGCGACCGACCCGGCCGATCCGTCACGCGCACTGGCCATCGACTACAAGACGGGTGGCACGCCGGATGAGACACCCGACCAGCTGTTCGAGAAGCACGCCCTGCAGGCGCGCGTCTATTCGGATGTTCTGCACAAGGCGGGCTTTAAGACGGTGACGGTCAAGTTCGTCCGCGTGGAGCAGTCCGATCCCTCCAACCCCGCCGAGTCCCAGGTGGTCACCTACAACCTCTAGCTCACCAGGGCCGTCCGCACGCCCAGTCTCCCCATAACTTGCGGTGAAATAGTTCCTGTTTTACGGCCCAGCTGGCTCCATCAGGAACTATTTCACCGCAACTCAGAATCAGTCGGGGGTGCGGATTACGCGGATGAAGTTGCCAATCAAGGGTGCGGATTACGCAAATTTACACTTGACGTTCATCTCGGGTGGGCCTATAAATACATGTGATGGGTTGTTATCCCTTTGGGGAGCATGGCCATCCGGATTCCGTTCGTTATTCAATTGCACATATATTCGGGTGTCACTTTAGGGCATGACCGTAGGCAAGTAGGGTGCTGCTTTCTGCCGAGGTCATGCCCTTTTTGTTCAGCTCCGAATGAGTGCCCTATCATCAAGAGAGGAGGTGCATCGATATGCTGGCGATCAGAAAGCTCAACAATAACGCCGTGATTTGTCGAGATAGTCGCGGTCGCGAGGTCGTGGCGCTCGGCAAGGGTGTCGGCTTCGGTGGTGACTTCCCCCGGGAGCTCGCGATGGACCATATCGAGCGCACGTTCTATAGCATCGATGCCGAGGGGCAGCGTATCATGCAGGATCTTCCTGCCGATGTGGTGCTGTTTACGGCAAAGATCATGGATATTGTAGAGAACGAGCTGCCTTACGAACTCAGTCCCAACGCCGTGCTCATCATGGCCGACCATATCGCCTTTGCGATTGCGCGGCAGAGGAAGGGCATTCGTTTTGATATGCCCCTTACCTATGATGTGCAGCAGCTTTATCCGCTGGAATACAAAATCGGCCGCTACATTACCGCGCGCGTGCGGCAGGAGTTGGGCGTCGAGCTGCCGCGCGAAGAGGTGGCAAGCATCGCCATGAATTTGGTCAATGCAAAGACTGGGGCAGAGGTTACTGTGGCAAGCGATCGCGCCCAATCGTTTGAGCGCCTGCTCAACGATGTCACTGATATCGTCGAGTACGATTTCCGTACCATCATCGATCGGGAGTCTTTTGAGTTCTCACGGTTTGCGACACACGTGCAGTATCTGTTCAAGCGTATCAAGGGTAACGATAGCCTCAGCAGCGCCAATTTGCCGCTTTATGCGAATTCGCGCGAGGAGTTTCCCGAGCTTGCGCAATGCATCGACCACATCTGTACCTATATGAAGCGGGAATGGCATACGGAGCTCACCGACGAGGAGAAGCTTTACTTCATGCTCCATGTCAACCGTATCTGTACGAAGGCGGAATCCGGCACAGCCGGACGCTGACAACCCAGGCCAGAAGGATTGTAACCTGTGTTAGGGCAGGGCATGACCTCCGAAAGTACGAGAACCATCTCGTGCCACGACGATTCGTGGCGTAAAAGGAGGAATGATGACTAACTATCAAAAACTCGCCCAAAGAATCATCGAAGAGGTGGGCGGCAAGGCGAATGTTTCAAGCGCGACGCATTGCATGACGCGTCTGCGCCTCGTTCTTAAGGACGAGGGGCTTGCAGATGACGCCAAGCTCAATGCGATTCCCGAAGTGATTAGCGTGGTGCACGCTGGCGGCCAGGTGCAGCTCGTAATCGGGCCGACCGTCGACAAGGTCTACGACGCGGTATGCAGGGAAGGCGGCTTTGAAGTCCAGACGGCGATTGATGAAGATCTGGACGCAGCAGAGAGGCTTCCCTGGAAGGAGCGGTTCGCTCCGAAGCGCATCGGCAATCTGATTCTCGATGCGGTGAGCGGCTCTATCGCTCCCATTCTGCCCGTGTTCTGCATCGCGGGTATCTTCCGCATGTTCACCATTTTGCTTGGTCCGGAAGGCGCGGGCCTTCTAGCCGCGGAGGGCAGCATGTACCGGCTCTTCACCTTGGTGGGAGACGCGGCATATTACTTCCTGCCGATCTTCGGTGCCTATGCGGCGGCCAAGAAGTTCCAGACGAGTCCTGTGCTCGCGCTCATGACGGCTGCTATTATGATTCATCCGAGCATGCTCGCTATCGTCGAGGAGGGCGCTCCGTTCGACGTCTACGGCATCCCCATGACGCTGGTGAATTACACACAGTCGGTGCTTCCCATCATCCTCATCGTGTGGATTCAGTCCTACGTAGAGGGGCTTATCAAGAAGCATTGCCCTGACATGCTGCGCATCCTCGTGATTCCAGTGGGGACCATGCTCATCATGCTGCCGCTTGCACTCTGCGTCTTCGGCCCCGCCGTCTCCTTCATTATGGGCATCATCGCCGATATCATCATCTGGCTCGGCGCGAACGCCGGTCCGCTGTGCGGTCTGGTGGTCGGTGCGACGTGGAACCTCGTGATCGCTACCGGCATGCATGTGCCGATTCTCACCGCTATGATGCCCGGCTGGCTTGAGGTGGGCTATGACGCCGTGTGCACTCCGGGTACGACGGTGGTTGTTTACGTGACGCTTGCGGTCGCGCTCGCCTACGGCATCCGTGCAAAGGGCAAGGCTAACCGTCAGCTCGGTTGGACTACCTTCGCTACCTATGCGCTCGGCCGCGTATCCGAGCCCATCATTTACGGCATCCTCTTGCGCGATAAGAAGGCGCTCGCTTGGTCGATGATCGGCGGCGCGGCCGGCGGCCTTGCATGCGGTCTGCTCAACGCGCGCATCTTCGTCTTCTCGGGAGTCGGCTTCCCGTGGATGAACGTCATCAAGTTCAGCCAGGACATCATTCCGGGCGCCATCAGCTGCGCGATTGGCTTTGCGGTGACATTCGCCCTCTGCATGGTCTTTGGCTTCGACAATCGCGAATCGGGCGAGAAGGAAGCCGAGGAGGCCCTTGAGGCTTAAGCGCTGCATCTAGAAGGGTGCCTTAGCGCAACGAGTCTCTTCTCGGAACTGGGGCCCCATGAACCCGGACGGGCACCGCTGCATGGTGGTGCCCGTTCGCACTAAAAGCAAGATAAGGAGGACTCCCATGCCATTGCGTTCTGATTTCCTCTGGGGCGGCGCGCTTTCCGCCAACCAGTGTGAGGGTGCCTGGGACGAGGGCGGGCGGGGGCTCGCCAACGCGGATCTTCTGCCGTACGGGCGGGACCGTCTCGCCGTCATCAGGGGTGACGACGTTCCGCTCGAGCCGCTGTCCGACCATTACTACCCGGCCCAACAGGCCATCGATTTCTATCATCATTACCGCGAGGACATCGCGCTCTTCGGCGAGATGGGCTTCAAGGCTCTGCGCCTCTCCATCGCATGGAGCCGTATATTCCCCAACGGGGATGACTCCGAACCCAACGAGCAGGGCCTCGCGTTCTATGAGGATGTGTTTCGCACCTGCCTCGAACAGGGCATCGAGCCGGTGGTGACGCTCAACCACTATGACGTGCCCATGCATCTTGTTACGGCATACGGCGGTTGGCGCAACCGCGCTCTCGTGGGCATGTTTGAGCGCTTCGCTCGCACTGTGTTCGCACGTTACCGCAATCAAGTGCGCTCTTGGCTCACGTTCAACGAGATCAACATCATGACCTCTGCGTGCTTCATGGCGGCAGGCATCGTGTTTGATGAGGGGGAGGACCGCTACGTCTCCGTTCATAACGCGGTGCATCACGTGCTCGTGGCGAGTGCTTGCGCGGTGCGCGCCTGCCATGAGATCATCCCTGGTGCGCAAATCGGCTGCATGCTCAATGCGGGTATTTTCTATCCTGCTACCTGCAACCCTGCCGACGTTAAAACGGCTCAGGACGAGAATCGCAAGCACTACATGTTCACCGACGTGCAGGTGCGCGGCCACTATCCGTGCTACATGCTCACGGAGTATGAGCGTCAAGGGTTCGCGATTCCTTGGGCGGAGGGCGATGAGGAGGTCCTTGCGCAGAATCCGGTGGACTTCGTGGGCTTCTCTTACTACTCGACGCGCGTGGCGCAGGCAAACACCGAGGGGCAGTTCGACTCCAATCTACTCAAGAGTGCCCCCAACCCTTACCTCAAGATGGAGCCATGGGGCAGATTCATCGATCCCGCAGGGCTGCGCATCACCATGAACGACATATACGACCGGTACGAAAAGCCGCTCTTTATCGTGGAGAACGGTCTCGGAGCCCCGGATGAGCCGGATCAGAACGGCTTTGTGGATGATGGATACCGTATCGATTACCTGCGCGAGCACATCCAGGCTATGAAGGACGCCGTCGAAATCGACGGGGTGGACCTCCTGGGCTACACGTGCTGGGGACCGATCGATCTGGTTTCGGTCGCAACGGGCCAGATGCGCAAGCGCTACGGTTTCATTTATGTCGACCTCGATGACGAAGGACACGGCACACGTCGGCGCAGCAAGAAAAGATCGTTCGAGTGGTATCGCAAGGTAATTGCCTCAAACGGCGAGGACCTGAGCTGAGCTTTCCTCAGGGGCCGGACCGCGACATGGGGTCGCGGTCC
>NZ_QSBK01000022.1:0-40113 GCF_003465685.1 Collinsella sp. AF04-24 | reverse complement strand
CTGCGGAAACGCGGGACCCGTTCAGGCTGTTGCGTTGAGATTGAAAATCAACCCGGGGCGGACCTGGGCCAATTGTCTCAATCTGTAACAGATACTCAGCAAAAACCGGTCCAGCTGTTATAGATCGAGACAAACTCAAACCTCGCAAAACAAAATCTCGATCTATAACAATTAGAGGTCATTTTCCCTGCTAGATGTTACAGATTGAGATGTTTGGCAGGGACTGCCAACGATTGAGCAGCCGCCCTCATCTGTAATGAAAAGTCATACATTCCAACTATTACTAGACACCCCCAGGGGGTATGGGTGTATAGTATCGGTTGGTTAACAATTCCAACACTAAACTACAGAAAGGAGAAGCCATGGCTCAAGATAAATTCGATGTGGGTGGCATGACGTGCGCCGCCTGCCAGGCGCACGTAGACCGCGCCGTGAGCAAGCTCGACGGCGTCGAGAGCGTCGCGGTCAATCTGCTCGCCGGCTCTATGCTGGTGGACTACGACCCTGCGCAGGTCTCCCCCGACGATATCTGCACCGCCGTCGACCGCGCTGGCTACTCGGCCTCACCCGTCAGCACGGGCACCGACGCCGCCCAAAGCGGCAGTACGCAAGCCAGGTCCGGCGCCGCCCATATGGAGTCGCCGACCAAAAAGTTGGAGGCCGCCGCCTCTGCCATGCGCACCCGCCTCATCGTCTCAATCGTCTTCCTCATCCCGCTGTTCTACATAGGCATGGGGCACATGCTCGGTTGGCCACTGCCCGGCGTCTTCACCGACCACACCCACAGCATGACGCTCGCCCTCACCGAGCTCGTCTTGCTCATCCCCATCGTCTACGTCAACGACGCGTACTTTATCAACGGCTTCAAGTCGCTCGTGCACGGCGCGCCCACCATGGACGCCCTCATCGCCGTCGGCGCCACCGCTTCCATTGCCTGGTCGCTCTACGCCATGTTCATCATGGCCGACCAGCTAGCCGCAGGTCAGGTGCACGAGGCCATGATGACGGGCATGGACAACCTCTATTTTGAGAGCGCGGGCACGATTCTGTCGCTCGTCACCGTGGGCAAATACCTCGAGACGCGCAGCAAGTCCAAGACCGGCGGCGCCATCGAGGCGCTCATCGACTTGGCGCCCAAGACCGCGACCGTCGTTGCCGATGACAGCACCGAGACCACGGTGGACGTCGACAGTATCCTTCCCGGCCAGGTCCTGCGCGTGCGCCCCGGCGAGTCTATCCCCGTCGACGGCGTGGTACTCGAGGGCGCGTCGGCCGTGGACGAGAGTGCGCTCACCGGCGAGTCCATCCCCGTGGAAAAGACCGCCGGCGACACCGTCAACGCCGCCACCGTCAACCGCACCGGTTCGTTTACCTTCCGTGCCACACGCGTGGGCGCCGACACGTCGCTTGCCAAAATCATCCAGCTCGTCGAGGACGCCAACGCCACCAAGGCGCCCATCGCCCGCCTGGCCGACAAGGTCGCCGGCGTGTTTGTGCCCGTGGTGTTCGTGATCTCGGCCGTGACCTTTGCGGTATGGATGGCGCTGACCGGCAGCATAAACGAGGCGCTCACCTCCGCCGTGGCCGTGTTGGTGATCAGCTGCCCGTGCGCACTCGGCCTGGCCACGCCCGTCGCCATTATGGTGGGCACCGGCAAGGGCGCCGAGATGGGCATTCTGTTTAAGAGCGCCGAGGCGCTGGAGAATCTGCGCAACGTGGGCACCGTGGTGCTCGATAAGACCGGCACCGTCACCCGCGGCAAGCCGGCCGTGACCGACATTGTGGTTGCCGTGCGCGCCGACGGCTCGCCCGCCATGAGCGAAAAGTCGCTGCTCAAGCTGGCCGCCGCGTTGGAGCGCTCGAGCGAGCACCCGCTGGCCGAGGCGATTATGGCCGAGTGCGAGGCACGCGGAATTGTCGCGCGCATGGTCGAGGACTTTGCCGCCGTGCCCGGTCGTGGCGTAACGGCGCGCGAGGGGCAGAATGTCATCGCCGCCGGCAACGTACGCCTGATGAACGAGTTGGGCGTTACCGTGCCCGCGGGTCTTACCGAGCAATTTGCCGCCGAGGGCAAAACACCGCTGTTCTTTGCCAAGAACGGCGAGCTTGTCGGCACCATCGCCGTGGCTGACGAGGTCAAAGAGACGAGCGCCGGGGCCATCGCCGCGCTCCGCAAGCTCGGCGTCGACGTGCGCATGCTCACCGGCGACAACCGCGTGACGGCCGAGGCTATCGCCCGCCGCGTGGGACTCACCAGCGAACAGGTCATCGCCGACGTCCTCCCCGCCGACAAGGAACGCCACGTGCGCGAACTGCAGGATGCGGGCGGCAAGGTCGCCATGGTGGGCGACGGCATCAACGACTCCCCCGCCCTGGCGCGCGCCGACGTGGGCCTTGCGATCGGCACCGGCGCCGACATCGCCAAGGAGGGCGCCGACGTGGTACTCATGCGCAGCGACCTCATGGATGTTGCGCGCGCCATCGAGCTTTCGCGCGCCACGATCCGCAACATCAAGCAGGACCTGTTCTGGGCGCTGTTCTACAACGGCATCGGCATTCCGCTGGCGGCAGGCGTGTTCTTCCCCCTCACCGGTTGGCAGCTCTCGCCGATGTTCGGCGCCGCGGCCATGAGCCTGTCGAGCGTGTGCGTCGTAAGCAATGCGCTGCGCCTACGAACCTTTAAGCCTAAAGTGGCAAAATAGGTTCACCCTTAAGTCCATTTAGAACGGGTTTTCCAGGCGCCCGAGATTGACCTGAAAGAGGAGCGACGCGTACTTTGGTACGCGAGCGACGGCTTGAAGGCCAAGGTCGGGTGCCTGGGAAAGCCGACACAACAGAGAGGAATACCGATGCGATACACAATCAAGACTTCCGGCCTCATGT
Source organism: Collinsella sp. AF04-24 (assembly GCF_003465685.1). NCBI lineage: Bacteria > Bacillati > Actinomycetota > Coriobacteriia > Coriobacteriales > Coriobacteriaceae > Collinsella > Collinsella sp. AF04-24. The sequence goes on along the minus strand of NZ_QSBK01000022.1, from coordinate 37,230 downwards.
GCGGCCACTGCGACGCCACCGTCGAGACGGCGTTGCTCAACGTTGCCGGCGTGACCGACGCCGACGCCGATCACGAGACCCAGACCGTCCAGGTTGAGTGCGCCGACACCGTGACCGCCGAGCAGCTCGCTGCCGCCGTCGAGGGCGCCGGCGAGAAGTTCCACGCCCTGTCCGTGACCGCCGCGTAGCAGCTACCAGAAGCATTCGACCCCATCGACCAGAAACGAGGACCCGCCATGATGGCAGACCACAAATCGGTGACCCGCATGCTCAAGACGGCACGCGGCCAGATCGACGGCATCTTGCGGATGGTCGATGAGGACCGCTACTGCATCGATATTTCCACGCAGCTCATGGCAACGCAGGCGCTCATTGCGCGCATCAACGCCGACGTGCTCAAGGCGCATATCGAGGGCTGCGTGACTTCGGCAATCGAATCGGGCGACGAAGACCTCAAGGCCGCCAAGCTCGCCGAGATCGAACGCGTCGTCGACAAGCTCTCCAAGTAATTGGGGCATTGGGGACGGACTGCTTTGCACCTTCTTGGTGCATCGGGGACAGGTATGTTTGCACCACCTTGGTGCAGATTGACCTGTCCCCCTTGCTCTAAATCGGGTATAAAGGCGTGCAGCATATCGAACGAAAGGCAATTTGCATGAATGACTTTATGAAGGGCCGCAATGGCGCCGATGAGCTCACCATCGTTATGGGCTTTGTCGGCATCGTCATCGCGATGATCGGATCGATAGCCCATATCCAGTGGCTCAGCTGGATTGCCATCGCCGTAATCGTGATTGGCGTGCTGCGCGGCCTGTCCAAAAATATCGATGCACGTCGCAAGGAAAACGCGGCCTTTGTCGCCGCGACCGCTAACGTCCCCGGCCTGGGCAAGTTCGTAGCGAGCTTGGGTAGCGGCACCGCGGCTGCCAACGCCTCGCGCACGGCCGGTACCAGCAAGGAAGACTTTGAGCGTGCCAAGCGCACGGCCAAGAAGATGTGGAAGGGTCGCAAGACCACAGCATACCTCAAGTGCCCCAACTGCGGCCAGATGCTCTCCGTCCCCAAGGGCAAAGGCAAGATCCGCGTCACCTGCCCCAAGTGCCACGCCAAGATGGAAACCCGCTCCTAGCGCCCGCACGCGGGACAAATTAATCAGGTTTGTTTGTCCCAAATCTTAAGTATTTGTTCGATAAAAAAGCCGAGGCCTCGTGTTGAGACCTCGGCTTTTTGCATGCGGCAACGGAGCTGCCCCTTTGTCACATCTACGCCACACCGTCGCGGGCGAGCTCCTCAGCCAGCGCTTCGGCAGGCATGGCCATAATCGCGTCGAGCTCGGCGTCCACCTCGGGAATACGCTTCACCTTGAGTTTGCGCACCAGATCACCACGGCACATCACGTACGTCGGCTCACGCAGTGCGCACAGATCATCGAGCGGGTTCTTGCGCGTTACCAAGATATCGGCAGCCTTGCCGCACTCGATCGTACCGGTCTCGCCGCCCAGCCCCAGCAGCTCGGCATTGATCTGCGTAGCCGTATGCAGCGCAAAGGCGTTGCTCACGCCCACGTACTTGGCAAAAAAGGCAACCTCACGCCACATGTCGTACTGCGTCACAAACGGGCAGCTCGAGTCCGTGCCCAGGCCCACCTTAACGCCAGCTTCCAGTGCGGCACGGGCGCTCTCGATGATGCCCGAACACACAATGTCGCCGTTCTTCTTTTGCGTGTCGGTCGAATGGGTCTTCTCCGGATCGAGCAGCACAAACGGCAGCGCGGGGCTGATAGTGCAGGTAACGCTGGGCGCACGCCCCTCAAGCTGCGTGCCCGCGGCGCCGCGGTACAGTTCCAAGATCTCGGGAGTCATCGGGGCACCGTGCTCGATCGTATCGACGCCGGCCTCAAGCGCGGCCTTCACGCCCTCGGTGCTCTCGACATGAGCCATAACCGGCAGGCCCACCTCGTGCGCCGCCTTGCACGCCGCCGCGGCAACATCGATCGGCATGCGCAGCACGCCCGGCTCGCCAACTTCGGTCGCGTCGAACACGCCACCCGTCACGAACAACTTGATGACGTCGGCACCACGCGCGTACAAGTCGCGCACCTGTTCGGCTGCCTCGACGGGGCTGTTGGCCACCTGGGCGAACAAGCCCGCGCCGTGGCCACCCGGCACTGTAACGCCCGTTCCCGGCGCTACCAGACGCGGACCCTGATACTTGCCGGCATCGATAGCATCTCGCACGGCGATGTCGGCAAACAGCGGGTCGCCCGCACCGCGCACCGTAGTCACGCCGCTTGCCAGCTGCTGCTGGGCGCTGCCTTTGAGGATGTGGCGAACGATGGCGCGGCCCACGGGATTGTCGAGCTTCTTCATCAGCGCGCCCGCATCACCCGCCGAGACCGGCTTGCCCGAACCGCACAGATGCACGTGCATATTGATGAGACCGGGCATGAGATACGCACCACCCAGGTCGATAACCTCGGCACCTGCAGGCGCCTGCGCCACAGCACTCGGCCCCATCCAGGTGATGACGCCGCGCTCAACAGTCACGGCCATATCGGGTTGCGGCTCCATATGCTCCGAACCATCCAGAATGGTCGCATTGATAAACAACGTGGAACGATCGGCAGATGCCATATCGAGCTCCTCCCTCACGATTAACTTGAACATTTGTCCATTATCACCTAGTCCCGCTGGATTGCCGCAGACGCATCGGTTAACGGAAGGAAGAGGGGATGTGGGGAGACGGAACACGTTGCAGTCCCACCCCAACGACACCAGGGAAATGTCTCGATCTGTAACAGGTACAGGGTTATTAGGCCCCTCGATGTTACAGATCGAGACATTCGGTCGACGTTTCACCGGCTTGTCTCGATCTGTAACAATTACGAGCTCAAACAGCCTCTAAACGTTACAGATCGAGACAAAACCTCTCAGCGCCCATACCACTGGCATCTCCACTCCTCAGCCAATTCAACCTGCCGAGGAATACCCGCCAGCCTCATTTTCTCGACCAGCTTCCCCGGGTCTTTGAGTTCGTTAAACGTAAACCGAAGCACCTTATGCCCGAGCATTGTCAGATGAGATTCCCGCTGACGCTCTGCCACGAATGGGTCAACCGACTCCCGACCCTCGCCGCTCTGCAAGGTGTACTTCCCCTTTCCGTCGAGCTCGCCGATGACACACGTCCCGTCCTCGAGCCGCCAAAAATAGTCGACGCGAAACACCTGGCTCGGATCGAGCGGGTCGCGAAACTCCACCTGCAGCTCCGGAACCGGAAAGCCGTACGCAATAAAGAATGCTCGGAACCGAGACTCGCCGCCGTTTTCAGACAGCCCGTCCGCATACGACGCAATCACCTGTGCCCTGCGATACCCTCGCCTGCCCTCGCAATCGGCGCGGAGGCGCTCGCACAAATCCCCACGTGATACGCCTTTCGCCCGCAGTGCAGAATCGGCAATCGCCAACCCGTAGGAGAACGGCGCACGCAGTAGGCAATCCTCCACCGTGCGCCAAAACGACGTCACCCGCACGCCATCAACATGCTCGAGTGCGCCCGCCATCTGCGGACGCAACAGCCGACATCCTGCACTCAGCGGCACCGAGCAACCTGTCTTAACAAGATATCGTGGCCCAAGCAGATCATTCGGCACCTCCAGACCCCACAAAAGCGCCACGTCATAGCCCCAAAACGCCCAATCGGGATGAAACTCCGCAAGCCCTTTGATGGACCGCAGCGCTCGCTCCGCCGGCGTCAGCGCATCCCAATCATGTTGAAAACAGAACAAATACGGCTCGGGCTCCGCGATATCGTCGGTTCCAACATGACGCCGCAGCCACATGAGCTCGGCATTGTCATGCGTTGCGAGCAGCGCACCTTGCTCGGTCGCCTCCGTGAGTCGCGCGAGCATCCTATTCCGCGCCAACGTGTTGCGAGTCGTATGCTTGTGCTTGAAAACGGTATTAGACACTTCCATCACCACCACATCGGACAAATGGACCATCGTCACCGTTGCCCCCGCCGACAAATGTCTTGATCTGTAACAGGAAGACCGATTTTTGGACTGTAGATGTTACAGATTGAGACATTCCCCCCAGCCAGGTGCCAAACGTCTCGATCTGTAACAGTTAGACGTTCTCCAGGCCCCTAAACGTTACAGATTTAGACAAACCAGCGGCGCCCAAGCATTCGTCTCGTTCTGTAACAGGTAGACCGGTTTTTTGCCCCCAAACGTTACAGATCGAGACAAAAAGGCAAAAGGCAAGGCAGGCGACAACTACCCATCCCCTACTCCCACTCCTGCTCGTAGATGTTGAGCGACCTTACGTACCGCCCCTGGGCGCCCATGATGTCGCGGACCAGACGCAAGAAGAAGCTGATGCACGAGGTGTCAAAGCCGTCCTGCAGATCCTCGGGATGCACCGCACCAGGCCCATCGACCGCCGTGTCGTTCAGGCGCGCGATGTCATACAGGTAGAGCTGTCCCGCCGTAAGCCAGACATCGTCGACGCAGGCGAGGCGCACCGCAATCGCGCCGTCGTTCCAATGCTCCTTCCGCACGATATGCGGGTCGTAGACATCAAAGCGATGATCGGTGCGTGTGTCCTTCAGCACGACCATGCCGGACGCAGGATTCTTGTCCAAAATGCCAAAGCGCGAGAAATACTGCGTATCACGCACCTGCTCGAGCCGCTTGAGCGAGGCAGGCGAAAGCGATGCCGGCGGCTCGTCAACATATAGCTCGAGCAGCGTTTTGCCTTGGCGATAGGGGCGCTCGAAGAGCAGCCAATCAGTAAACGCCATGTTGTAGGCCATGATTTCGTTTTGCGAAGGCTCGGTGCAATAGCTGAGCCACGGGTCGACAATGATCTCGAACTGTTCGCGCGCCGGCTCCAAAAACTGGAACTTCCGCAGCATCCAAAAATGGGCCATGTCGGCAATATCGTTGCCGACGGCTTCAGCCAGCTCTGCTCGGTCAAAAGCGTGGTCAGTCATGGCATCCTCCTCAAACTGATGGACCTCAATTTGAGCTTACGAGGAGGGTGGGCAGCCACGACCAGCGCGGGCAAAATAGGCCTCCGGCTGCAAACCAGATGCTGACCAAACACTTGACGAAAAGCTTGACCGAAAATGCGCACCGCAACAAAACCGCAGGCAAACATAGACGGCCAACCCGCCTTTTTGAGCCAGATGCCTGCAGCCACCACAGAAACAACAGGTGACCACAGCCCAAGAAGTCGACAAATGAACATCCTTACGTCGACAAACGCGCAAACTGCTCGCAAATCCGCAAGGAGTGTCCCCGAATGCCGGCACAAAAGGAACGTCCCTAACTGTCGGCACTTAGGGACGTTCCTTTTGTGCCGGCAGTTAGGGACAGCCCTTGCCGATTCGATTGTTGAATATCTCCGTGACTACTTTACAGTTCCAGTGCCTCGGCGACTTCGGCTGCGCAGGCCAGGGCATCGGCCATGGCGCTCACCACGAGCGAGCTGCCGTTGCGGGCATCACCGGCCACATACACCGGCGCGGCATCCGCGGCGACACCGTCGACACGGGCCGCAAGGTGCGAACCCTCGGCAGCCATCACCGGCAGCGGACGACCAGCTGCGGCAACGGGCACGCCAACAGCGTTGAACACACCGTGCTCGGGACCCGTAAAGCCACAGGCGATGAGCACCAGCTGTGCCGGCACCTCATGCTCGGAGCCCGCGATGCGCTCCGGCTTGCCGGCCGACCAGTCCAGATTGACCACGCGCAGACCCGCAGCCGCACCCTTCTTGTCCAGCAGCACCTCGAGCGTATCCACGCCCCAGGCGCGCATCTCGCCACCCATGGCGGCAATGGCCTCCTGCTGGCCATAGTCGGTCTTCTTCACATTGGGCCACTGCGGCCAGGGGTTGCTCGCCGTACGCTTATCGGGCGCCGCCGGCAAGAACTCAAACTGGTGCACGCTGCGCGCACCCTGGCGCACCGCGGTACCCACGCAGTCGTTGCCGGTATCGCCGCCGCCAATGACCACGACGTCCAAACCGCGCGCATCAATCTCCGGCTCACCGCCATCGAGCACCGAGACGGTCGAAGCCGTCAGGTAGTCCACGGCGTACACCACGCCGGGAGCGTCAATGTTCGCAGCAGAAAGCCCACGCGGGGCACGGGCTCCGGCAGCCACCACAACGGCGTCGAAGCCGTCGAGCTTGGCAGCCACCGCAGGATCGCTCACGTCGGCACTCAGCTCGAACACAATACCCAGCTCGCGCATAAGTGCCACGCGACGCTCGACCACAGACTTCTCGAGCTTCATGTTGGGAATGCCGTACATGAGCAGGCCGCCCGGGCGGTCGTCGCGCTCAAACACCGTCACGCGGGCGCCGCGACGCGCGAGCTCCCACGCAGCCACCAGGCCAGCAGGACCGGAGCCGACCACGGCAACCATGGACGCGCCCTCCCCCGCCGGCTCAAAGCGACGCGGACCGCCATTTGCCCACTCATGGTCGCTGATCGCGCGCTCGTTGTCATGGATCGTCGTGGGCTGGCCATCGACCGAACCCAGGTTGCACGCGGCCTCACACAGTGCCGGGCAAACGCGGCTCGTGAACTCGGGCATGGGCGAGGTGAGCGACAGGCGCTCGGCCGCCTCCTCCCAGCGGCCGCGGTACACCAGCTCATTCCACTCGGGAATCAGGTTGTGCAGCGGGCAGCCGCTCGGGCGTGCCTTGCCAAAGCTCGCGCCCATCTGGCAAAACGCCACGCCGCACATCATGCAGCGGCTCGCCTGGGCGCGACGTACGTCGTCATCGAGTTCCACGTACAGCGGATCAAAATCATGGCTGCGCTCCTCCACGGGGCGAAGCTCGTGGGTCACGCAATCGATATCAAGAAAAGCGCCGGGCTTACCCATGGCACTTACGCCTCCTTCTTGGTCGAAGCAAGAGAGCTGGCAGCCACGGACGCAGCGCCCGCAGCACCGCCCGCGACATCAAAGCGAGCAACATCCGCGGCGCTCGCGCGACCGGTCACGATGTCAAACGCCAGCTCCTCAGCCTGCGCATGCGTCTTGCCCACGGCCTCGGCCGCGGCGACGATCGCCAGCACGCGCTCGTACTCGGTCGGAATGACCTTCACAAAGTGCTTGCTCATCGTCTCAAAGCTGTAGAGCAGCTTAATGCCACGCGGGCTCTGCGTCGCGTCCACGTGCTCCTGGATGAGCGCGCGAATCTGCGCCAGCTCGCCGGTCGTCGGGGCCTTGAGCTCCACGCTCTCGTGGTTCACACGGGCATCGAGCGTGCCGTACTGGTCAAAGACATAGGCCACGCCGCCCGTCATACCGGCGGCGAAGTTCTGCCCGACCTCGCCCAGGATGAGCGCCAGACCACCCGTCATGTACTCGCAACCATGGTTGCCGCAGCCCTCGACCACCACGGTGGCGCCGGAGTTGCGCACGCCAAAACGCTGGCCGGCCAGACCGTTAATGAAGCCGCGGCCGCTCGTGGCACCAAAGAACGCCACATTGCCCACGATAATGTTCTCGTCGAACTTGTAGGTCGCATGCGGGTTGGGGCGTACCGACACCTCGCCGCCCGAAAGACCCTTGCCAAAGTAATCGTTGGCATCGCCGCACACGTTAAGCGTAATGCCGCGCGGCAGAAAGGCGCCAAAGCTCTGACCAGCCGAACCGTCGCAGTCGATGGTGATGGAGCCGGCGGGCAGGCCCTCGGGATGCGCCTTGGTCACCGCATTGCCCAGGATGGTGCCCACGCAACGGTTAACGTTGGCGATATCGGCATGGAAACGAATCGGGCGCAGGTGCGCACGGGCATCGGCCGTATAAGGCACAAACAACGTGGAGTCGAGCGTCTTGTCGAGCTCGCTGTCCGCGGCCATCTGCGGCAGGAAGTGACGACCGTCGGCACCCGGGATGTGGGCACCAAACTCACAGGTCGCGCTCGCCAGAACGGGCGACAAATCGAGCAGGTTGGCCTTGCGGTTGCCCGGCACCTCGATCTGGCGCAAGCACTCGGGATGACCGACCATCTCGTCGACGGTGCAGAAGCCCAGGCTCGCCATGACCTCGCGCAGCTGCTCGGCAACAAAGAGCATAAAGTGCTCAACGTGCTCGGGTTTGCCGCGGAAGCCGCGACGCAGGCGGCAGTTTTGCGTGGCGATGCCGGCGGGGCAGGTATCCTGTTGGCAGTCGCGCTGCATGAGGCAACCCATGGAGATGAGCGGCATGGTCGCAAAGCCAAACTCCTCGGCACCCAGCAGGCAGGCGACGGCGACGTCGGTGCCGTCCATGAGCTTGCCGTCGGCCTCGAGCACCACGCGGGAGCGCAGGCCGTTTTGCAGCAACGTCTGCTGAGCCTCAGCAAGGCCGAGCTCCAGCGGCAGGCCAGCGTGCCAAATGGAATCGCGCGCCGCGGCACCCGAGCCGCCGTTATGGCCGCTGATCAAAATCTTGTCGGCGGCACCCTTGGCTACGCCGGTAGCGATGGTGCCGACGCCGGCCTCGCTGACCAGCTTGACCGACACGCGCGCGCCGGGGTTGGCGTTCTTAAGGTCAAAGATCAGCTCCGCCAGGTCCTCGATGGAGTAGATGTCGTGGTGCGGCGGAGGCGAGATCAGGCCGATGCCGGGCGTGGACTGACGGACCTCGGCGATCCAGGGGTAGACCTTCTTGCCGGGCAGGTGGCCGCCCTCGCCGGGCTTGGCGCCCTGGGCCATCTTGACCTGAATCTCGAAGGCGCTGCACAGGTAGCGGCTTGTCACGCCAAAGCGCGCGCTTGCCACCTGCTTGATGGCGGAGTTCTTGGAGTCACCGTTGGCCAGCGGGGTCTCGCGACGCGGATCCTCGCCGCCCTCGCCGGAGTTGGAACGGCCGTGCAGGCGGTTCATGGCGATGGCCATGCACTCGTGTGCTTCCTTGCTGATGGAGCCGTACGACATGGCGCCGGTGTTAAAGCGGCGGACGATGTTGAGCGCGGGCTCGACCTCGTCGAGTGCCACCGGGGTACGGCCGCTGGCATCAAAGTCGAGCAAGTCGCGCAGGCGCACGGCACGGCCGGTGCGGTGCAGGCGGGCGCTGTACTCCTTAAAGGTGTCGTAGCTGTCCTCGCGGCAGGCGGTCTGCAGTAGGTAGACGGTCTGAGGGTCGATGAGGTGTTCCTCGCCGCCGAGCGGGCGCCACTTGGTCAGACCCAGTGTGGGCAGCTGATCGGGAGCCGGGCTTTTAAGGATAGCGAGCGCGGCGTCGTAGCGCTCATTTTGCTCGCGCTCGACGTCCTCGACACCCATACCGCCCACACGGCTCACCGTGCCGGCGAAGTACGCGTTGACGAACTCCGACGTAAAGCCCACGGCCTCGAAGATCTGCGCCGAATGGTAGCTCTGCACCGTGGAAATACCCATCTTGGACATGATGGAGACGATGCCGGCGGTCGAAGCCTTGTTGTAGTTGGCGATGCCCTGCTCGGCCGTCACGTCCAGATCGCCGCGTGCCGCCAGATCACGGACGCACGCATGCGCGTTGTACGGATAGATGCCGCTCGCGGAGTAGCCCACCAGTGCCGCAAAGTCGTGCGGGGACACGGCGTCGCCACACTCCACCACGATGTCGGCAAAGGTACGCACGCCGGCGCGGATCAGGTGGTTGTGCACGCATCCCACGGCGAGCAGTGACGGCACAGGGACCTCGCCCGCCGCAGCACGGTCGCTCAGCACCACGATGTTCACGCCATCGCGGACCGCAGCCTCGACGTCCTCGGCAAGCTGCTTGAGCCCAGCCTGCAGCGCGCCCTCGCCGGCATCGCGGCGGTAGACGGCACGGAAGCGGCGGGTCTTAAAGCCCACGCGGTCGATGGCGCAGATGCGGTCAAACTCCTCCTCGCTCAGCAGCGGACGCTCCAGGCGCACCAGCTGGCAGGCCGTACGGGAATCCTCAAGCAGGTTGCCGTGGTTGCCCAGGTAGAGCGTGGTCGAAGTTACCATATGCTCACGCAGGGCATCGATCGGAGGATTCGTGACCTGAGCGAACAGCTGATAGAAGTAGTCAAAGAACGAGCGCGTCTTCTTGGACAGGCAGGCCAGCGGTGCGTCGATGCCCATCGAGGCGAGTGGGGCCTTGCCCTGCTGGGCCATGGGACGCACGACCTCGTCGACGTCATCCCAGTGGTAGCCGAGCTTGGCCATACGCACGGCGGCGGGCACCTCGGCGTCCTCGGCGGGCGCGGGCGCGGCGGACTCATCGAGCGCGTCGACGGCCAGCGTCTCCTCGGCAACCCAGTCGTGGTAGGGCTTCTCCTTGGCATAGCGGGCGCGCAGCTCGTCGTTGTAGATCACGCGGCCGCGGGCAAAATCGACCTCGAGCATCTGGCCCGGTCCCAGGCAGCCGCTCGTCAGGATGTTCTCGGGGCGCACCTCGATGGTGCCCACTTCGCTTGCCAGCATAAAGCGGCCATCGCGCGTCACGTAGTAGCGGGCGGGGCGCAAGCCGTTGCGGTCGAGGGCGGCGCCCAGCGTGCGACCGTCGGTAAAGGCGATGGCCGCCGGGCCGTCCCAGGGCTCCATGAGCATGGACTGGTAGGCGTCGTAGGCGCGGCGCTCCTCGCTCAGACTGTCGTTGTGGTCCCACGGCTCAGGCAGCAGCATGGACGCAGCGCGCGTAAGCGGGCGACCGTTCATAACCAAAAACTCGAGCACGTTGTCCAAAATCGCCGAGTCGGAACCCTCGCGGTTGATGATGGGCATCACGCGCTCAAGATCGTGCTGCAGCACGGGGCTGTACAGGTTGGGCTCGCGGGCGCGAATCCAGTTGACGTTGCCCTTGAGGGTGTTGATCTCGCCGTTGTGGATGATAAAACGGTTGGGGTGCGCACGCTCCCAGCTGGGCGTGGTGTTGGTGGAGTAGCGCGAGTGGACGAGCGCAACGGCCGTCTTGACAGCGGCGTCGTTGAGATCGATGAAGAAGCGGCGCATCTGCGTGGCGACGAGCATGCCCTTGTACACGATAGTGCGCGAGCTCATGGAGCAGACGTAGAAGATCTTGTCGCGCAGGGCAAACTCGGCATCGGCCTTCTTCTCGATAGTGCGACGGCACACGTACAGGCGGCGCTCGAAGGCGTCACCCGCCGGCGTATCGTCGGGGCGGCCCAGAAAGGCTTGCAGAATGGTGGGCATGCAGGCGCGTGCCGTCTCGCCCAGGTCGTGCGGGTCGACGGGCACCTCGCGCCAAAAGAGCAGCGGCACGCCGGCCTCGGCGCAGCCCTCCTCAAACACGCGACGGGCATCCTCTACGCCCTTGTCGTCCTGCGGAAAGAACAGCATGGCCACGCCATAGTCGCCCTCTGCCGGCAGAATCTGGCCGCACTTTTGAGCCTCTTTGCGAAAAAAGTGATGCGGAACCTGGAACAGGATACCGGCACCGTCGCCGGTGTTCTTCTCGAGTCCCGTGCCGCCGCGGTGCTCCAAGTTGACCAGAATGGACAGCGCGTCGTCCAGAATCTGGTGATGGCGCTCACCGTTGATATCGGCAAGTGCGCCGATGCCACATGCATCGTGGTCGAATTCGGGGCGATAAAGGCCCTGCTGTTGAGCGGAATCTGCCTGCATCGCGATCCTCCCCTAGATATTTAGACAGTCAGTTGAATAGGCATAGTAGGAGCATCAGGGCATCGTTGTGTTTCCCGCCCGTTTCGAAACAATCGCGTAACGCACACCTTACGAGTGGGCACCGCCGACCTCAAGGGCGGCAACAAGGCGCCCAAGTTCGGCTTGTAAGCTCACCGCTTCAAACATCTCAATCTGTAACAGGAGGAACCGATTTTGGCGCCTAGATGTTACAGATTGAGATTTTCTGCGGGACGGTTTTGGTTTGTCTCGATCTGTAACACGAAGGGTCGGTTTTGGCGGCAAACTGTTACAGATCGAGACATTTCGGCAGCCCCCTTTCACCATCCCATTCAAATACAACAATTTTGTTAGTCTTGGTTAACTTTTAAGCTTAAAACGGGTATCCTTTGCGGCGTCAAGCAAACGGCACGCACACCGTGCCAGATCAAGGAGGCCCCTATGGCGCACCAAGCAGACCAGCAGACGATGCAACTCGTCCTCATCCGTCACGGAGAGTCCGAGTGGAACAAGCTCAACCTGTTCACCGGCTGGACCGATGTTGAGCTCACCGACACGGGCCGCGAAGAAGCCGCAGCAGGCGGTCGAGCCCTCAAAGAAGCCGGTTTCGACTTTGACGTCTGCTACACTTCGCGCCTCAAGCGCGCGATCCACACCCTCGACATCGTGCTCGGCCAAATGGATCGCGAGTGGCTGCCCGTCATCAAATCCTGGAAGCTCAACGAGCGCCACTACGGAGCGTTGCAGGGTCTCAACAAGGCCGATGCCGCGGCGGAGCACGGCGACGAGCAGGTGCTCATCTGGCGCCGCTCCTTCGATATCTGCCCGCCGGCACTCGAGCCGAACGACGCGCGCGATCCCCACACCCAGGAGCAATACCGTGATGTCGCGCCCGATCAGCTGCCCTATACCGAATGCCTCAAGGACACGATCGCCCGCGCCTGGCCCTATTTCGAAGACGAGATTCGCCCCCAGATGCTCGCCGGCAAGCGCGTACTCATCGCCGCACACGGCAACTCCCTGCGCTCACTCGTCATGAAGCTCGAGCACCTCACGCCCGAGGAGATCCTCAAGGTCAACATCCCCACCGGCGTGCCGCTCGTCTACACCTTCGATACCGATTTCAATGTCCTCGACAAGCGCTACATCGGCGACCCGGCGACCATCGCCGCCAAGATCGACGCCGTGGCCAATCAGGGCAAAGCGCACAAGTAGCCCCAACCCAAATCCGACGCGTGGCGCCGCACGACCCAGATGCGACGTCACGCCGCCCATACGCAGGAGCGCACCATGCTCAACCATCTCAAACAACACTTTGGCTCCCGACGCACCGGTGGTCACGGAGGCCTAGACATTGCGCGGCATATCGGCCCCGGGCTGCTCGTGACCGTCGGCTTTATCGACCCGGGCAACTGGGCCTCCAATATGGCCGCGGGCTCGCAGTTTGGCTACGCGCTGCTGTGGATCGTCACGCTGTCCACGATTATGCTCATCGTGCTGCAGCACAACGCGGCGCACCTGGGTATCGCCACGGGCGCCTGCCTTGCCGAGGCCACGACACGTTACCTCCCCCGCTTCGTCGGGCGTACGGTGCTCGCCAGTGCCTATCTCGCGACCATCGCCACCGCCATGGCCGAAGTCCTGGGCGGCGCGATTGCCCTTCAAATGCTCTTTGGGCTGCCCGTGCGCGCGGGCTGCGTCATCGTGGCGGCAGTATCGATGGCGATGCTCATGACGAGCTCCTACAAGCGCGCCGAACGCTGGATCATCGCCTTCGTGGGTGTGGTGGGACTCTCGTTTTTAGCAGAGCTCGCGCTGGTCAAAGTCGACTGGCCGCAAGCAACCGCAAGCTGGATCATCCCCAGCATGCCTGCCGACTCGGCAACGATTATCGTGAGTGTCCTGGGTGCGGTCGTTATGCCACACAACCTTTTTCTGCACTCCGAGGTCATCCAATCCATGCACTTCGAAGGCCAAGGCGAGCAAGTTATCGAAGAACGTCTGCACTACGAGCTCTTCGACACGCTCTTTTCGATGGGCGTGGGCTGGGCAATCAACTCGGCCATGGTCATCCTGGCCGCAACGACCTTCTTTGCGCACGGCATGGTCGTAGACGACCTCGCCGTCGCAGCGGCCACGCTCTCCCCCATCTTGGGCCCGGCGAGCTCGACCATCTTTGCGGTAGCGCTGCTGTTCGCGGGACTATCGAGTAGTGTGACGGCGGGTATGGCGGCGGGCACCATCACCGCGGGCATGTTCGACGAGGAATACGACATACACGACCGACATTCCTCGATCGGGGTGGCGGCCTGTTTCGTCGGCGCAGTGACGGCGTGCCTGGTCGTCCCAAATCCTTTTGAAGGTCTCATCTGGAGTCAGGCACTGTTGTCGCTTCAGCTGCCGATTACGGTCTTTGTGCTCATACGGCTCACCAGTTCACCCCGCGTCATGGGCAAATACGCCAACTCGCGCCCACTCAACGCGCTGCTTGTAGGGATCGGTGCCATCGTGACGATTCTAGATGTCGTGTTGTTGACAGGGATGTAATGGGACGGGGCACCTACCCAGGCAAACGTCTCGATCTGTAACAGGAAGACCCGTTTCGAGCCGTTAGATGTTACAGATCGAGATCATTCCGAGGGACAGCTCCGTTTGTCTCAATCTGTAACAAGTGGACCCAATTTCCACCGTTAGATGTTACAGATTGAGACAAAAGGTCGGCCGGACTCACAACAGACAGGATCGGCCAACAGCAACCGTGATCCCTTAGGGGCGGAGGAAAAGGGCCCCGGCCGAGAATTCGACCGGGGCCCTTGGACAGAGCTATGTGTTGCCGTGAGCCGCGTGCCGACGAGCTACTCCTCGACGAGCTCAAACTGATCGGGACCGACGCCGCACACCGGGCACACATAATCCTCGGGCAGCTCGGGCGTATCGACCTCAACCTCGTAACCGCAAACGACGCACACGAACTTATACGTCTTCTTCTCCTCAGCCATGATGTTCTCCTCTCAAACGCGACTGGTGATGTACTTCATTTATCAGTATAGATTCTCAATAATATAATGCAAGTATTTTTAAAACATTTCTAGCCTTGATACGAGGACGCCTTCGGAGGCGTCTTGCCCTTCAGGACCTTATGGTAGTAATCGTAGGTGAGCGGCGTCTCGTCACTCAAGCGCTCGGCATCCTCGACCTCGCCGATAAACAGTAGATGCGTGCCAACATCCACAGTGTCGATCAAATGGCAGCTAAACAGGGCCGCCGCGTGCTCGGGCACATAGGGCATGCCCAGAGCCGTCTCGCGGGTCTCGTATTTGGCAAACTTGTCATAATCGCTGCTAGTGCGGAACCCAAAGTTACCGATGTAGAGCATATCGGCGGTCTGATCGATCACGGTCAGCGCGAACGCTTTGGCCGAAGCGATGACGCCCGAGGTGACGTTGTCCTTGTTCACGGCAACCGAAATGCGCGGCGGCATGGACGTCACCTGCACCGCAGTGTTGATGACGCAGCCGGCGCGCAGCCCGTCTGCCGCGGCGCTCACCACGTACAGACCGCTCGGCATGGTAAAGAACGCAGTTTTGTCCATAACAATCACTCCCCTAACCCGGGTTGGAACCTCATGGATGTATGTACCCACAAAAAAGGCGACGCCCATACCGAACGCCGCCTTTGAGACATATGTGTCAAAACAGTATAAGCAAGATGAGACGCCCGCAGTTGCGGTGAAATAAGGACTGAATAGCCCCTCAAACAGGCAAAACAGTCCGTATTCCACCGCAACTTATACAGAACGCCTAGCGATTGCGCTCCTTGAGGGCGCGGTCGATCTCGCGTTGGACATCACGCTTGGCCATGTCCTCGCGCTTGTCGTAGAGCTTCTTGCCTCGGCCCAGGCCCAGCAGCAACTTTACGCGGCCGTCGGTATTAAAGTAGAGCTCCAACGGAACCAGCGCATAACCACGGTTGCGAAGTTTGCCGTCAAGAAAGTCGATCTCCTTGCGGTGCAGCAGCAGACGACGGCGGCGATCAGGGTCGCGGTTCCACACGCCACCATGGCTATAAGGGTGGATATGCAGGCCGACGAGCCAGCACTCACCGCCACGAATCAGTGCGAAGGTATCGGTAATCTGGCACGCGCGCTCGCGAATCGACTTGACCTCGGTACCGCTCAGCTCAATACCGCACTCAAACGTCTCATCGATAAAGTACTCGTGATGTGCCGAGCGATTCTTGGAAATGAGCTTGCGCTCGCGCTTACTGGGCATCGCCGGCCTCCTTGGCGCCATCGGCGTTTGAGCCCGCAGCCTCGCGCTTTGCCCTGCGCTCGGCATTAAGCTCGGCATCGCTCTCGCGCACCAGCTTGATAATCGCCGCGCATGCCTCCTCGCCCACCAGGTCGCGGGCACGGACCGTCAGACGCGTAGCCTCCTGCTTGTCGCCGTCGCTTGCAGCATCGGTCGCGCACATGATCAGGCAGATGGCGATCTCGGCCGAAGGCGAGGTCGGCACGCCCTGCAGGGCGAGCTCACCCATCACATGGTCGTCACTCTCGTCCGCGGCATCCGGATAGGTGGTATGGATCTTGTTGAGCAGGCGCGTCGTATGCGCATCATTGGGCGCCAGGCGCAGCGCCAGACGCGCGCAGCCCACGGCAGCCGAAATGTTCTCGGTCTCGGGCTCCAAGAAGTACTGACCCAAATTGGTGTAGGCGCGTGCGGCGCACTTACCGTCGCTCGCGCGCTCCAGCACCGAGAACGAGAGCGATGCCCACTCCTGCTTGTCCTCGAGCGCGCGGAACAGCTCGGCCAAGTCCAAGCGATAGTTGCAGTTCATGGGATCCCAACGCACGGCCTGCATCAGGGCATTCCGAGCACTCACATAATCCTGCTGGCGAATGTAGGCAAACGCCATGTCGGAGTACAGGCGGTCAAAGGGAACCTCGACCTGCACCAGCTCGCGCGGATCCTTCTCCACGCGGCGATAGGCCAGGCGCTCAAACTTGCTGTCGAAGCTAAAGTACTGGCGCTTCTCCTCCGTCTTGCACTCAGCGTCGATATACTCCTCGGCGAGCTCCACCAGACGCTCAAGCAGCGGCGTCGCCGTAGCCAGGTCGCCCTGCGCCAGATAGTTCTCGGCATACGTGATGTCTTCCAAGCTGATAGGCAGGTCCATGACAACTCCTCGGTCCGGGCGGCAGACTCAACGCGCGCCTTAAATATCGGTCAATACACAAAACCCGGGTCTCTTACGAGGCCCGGGCGTTCAATTTTGGTAGCCCGTACCAGATTCGAACTGGTGATCTCCGCCTTGAGAGGGCGGCGTCCTAAACCGCTAGACGAACGGGCCATATGTAGCAAATGCAATGGCTGGGATGGAGGGAGTCGAACCCCCATTGACGGAACCAGAATCCGCTGTCCTGCCATTAGACGACATCCCAATGACTGCATCGCTGCGCTCGGCTGTGCCTTTGCGCAAGAAAGAAATATACGGGAAGTCCCGCCGTGACGCAAGCCCTAATTTTGACTTTTTTGAAATTCAGTCAAATACGGCCGACACGTGAAGGACCTGTGAAGCACCAGCGACACGTACGGCGCCAAAGCCCGTAAAACATCCCACATCTACCGCTGGTAGATTACAACAATGCAGCACTCACGGCTGATGGCACAATCAAACCGTCATCATTACACGGATATCGAGGCGCCATGGACGAAGAGCTTGATTACCTATGGGAGACCCTGGGCCTCGAGATCACTGCTGACCTTTGGCCCGAACGGGACAAAATCCATCCCACCCTGCGCCCCGCCATCACGGTGATGCAGGCAAAATACCGCCGTGCATCCTTTTTGATCATGCGGATGTCATGGCACGCGGGACTCCCCGACCTTAAGCGAATCCAGGCAAGCCTCGTCGAGCTGTCCGGTATGCCGACTGTCATATCCGAGGCGCACCTGGAGCAGCGACAGCGCGAGCGACTGCAACAGCAGCGGATTCCCTTTATCTGCCCCGGTGTTCAGGCATATCTGCCCTTTATGGACGAGGAGTACTGGAGCGGCAAGCCCAACAAGCACGTAAAGGTCTACGGTCCGCACGAATGGGCACAGCTCAAGGATTGAGCCGAGCGAGCCCTCCGATGGAAAACACGTCCCACCCCGAGGGCTCAAAACGGGTCGCACTTTCCGCAACCGCTACAGCAGCGCCTCGGTCCAAGCTGCTTCCCTAAAGCCGGGAATCGCAAAGTCGTCGCCCACCAACAGCGGACGCTTGACCAGCATGCCGTCGGTCGCCAGCAGCTCGTAGCACTCCCGATCCGTCATGCCCGCATCTAGACGCGCCTTCAGGCCCAGCTCTCGATATTTCATGCCCGACGAATTAAAGAAGCGCCGCACCGGCAGTCCCGAACGAGCAATCCAGGTCGCAAGCTCATCAGCCGTGGGATTGTCCAAAACGATATCGCGGTCGATATACTCTACCCCGTGTTCGTCCAGCCATGCCTTGGCCTTCTTACAGGTCGAGCACTTGGGATATTCAACAAACAGTACGGTCATGGGAATCCTCCGAATATAGATCGGCCAACGCAGGCACACGCCACACGAGGCGCCTTCGTATGATGGGCCAATTGTAGCCCACGGGTCACACGCTAAACGAACCGTACCCCGAATCCGCGTTTGATGAACGGCAGCAGTTCCATTGCTTCGGGCGTGATATGGCCCGCAACGTTCATGCGCTCGTCACCGGGAAGATCGACCCGCGCAATCTCAAGCTCGCCTTCGTAGCGCCCATATCCGCTATTGCTCACAGCGATCGACCCCGCCTTTCGCGGCAGGCCGGCTCCGGCATCCGTCGGCACGGAATCCGGCTTAAGCTTCGTACGTGACTCCTGAGACCTAAAGATGAGGACACTCGAGTCGGGCCGGTCGTGATGAATCTGCCCGCGCACATAGGCATAACCGGGCTCAAGCTCGCATTGCAGGTCCACGTATCCGGCGGAAACTTGAGCAAACTGCGCCCAGCCCGCATCGGAAAGATCGGGGTCGCCGACCAACACAATGTCGCAATCGGCGCCATGTGCAAGCTCAAGCATATTGAGAGCAACCTTTGACGCGCGACCGCGCTGCGCCTCGACTGTCGGCAGTCCCTCGAATACCGGCCCGCGAACGTTAGCATCACCCGGCACAAAAGCCATGATTTCGAATCCAAGCGCCGCAAGACGAAGATTCGTCCGAGCAACATCTTCAAGAGCTAAACCGGTATAAGGCTTGGGGTAAAAATTGTGGCAGGCGGCAAAACGAGTCACATCGGCGCCGGCTTCACGCCACGATGCGATTTCATCAGAACTCACCGTCGATGCATTGACCACAATGCGAAATACACCGGACAGCTCCGCGACCCGCTGGGCGCTAAAGCCATAGTCCAAACGAAGGTATTCCAACCCCAGATCGCGCAGGTCCTCAATGCGCTCAAGCCCGAGCAAATCGCACGTGCGAGGCCCCACATCGGCAATGAGCGCAATGCCGCGGGCGGAAAGCAGCGACAGCACATGACGGACCTTATCGGCATACGCCGCTCCCCCATCCTCGGGAATATGCAGCGAGGTGAACGCATAGCGCGCACCCGCCGCGGCACCACGCTCAACCGTCCGCTCAATATCCTGCAGAGGGCTGGAAAGATAAATCGAAATACCCGTTTTCACGCTTCAACGCTCCTTTAAAAAAGGCCGGCGGAGCAGTTAGCCCCGCCGGCACAACCATAGCATCAAGAAATCTGCCGCGCACCGCGAGCCCCGAGCAACACGGCTCGCGATATCAAACTACTCGCCAAAGAACTCGTTGATCTTCTGCTCGTCGACGCCAAAGAACCACGTCAGGACAAAGCCGGCGGCATAGGCAAGCAGCATAGCGGCAACGTAGCCGAGCTGCTGGCCAGGAACAACGATCAGCAGGCCAAACAGACCGGAAACGCCCTGAGAAACCGTGCCGATGTGAAGCAGCGCCGCGAGCGCGCCGCCAAATCCGGCACCCAGGCAGGCCGTCACAAACGGACGAACGAGCGGCAGCGTAACAGCATACATCAGAGGCTCGCCCACACCCAGGATTCCAACGGGAATGGACTCTGCGACGTACTTCTTGAGCTTGGCGTTCTTGGTCTTAAAGTACAGCGCCAAACCGGCACCGACCTGGCCGCCGCCAGCCATCATAAGGATGGGAAGCAGGTAATTGATACCCTTGGTAGCGCCGTCGGGATCGTTGAGCATAGCGTGGATCGGCGTGAGCGCCTGATGCAGGCCGACGGACACCAGCGGCAAGAAGCCTGCCGACAGGATATAGCCGCCCAGGACGCCCAGCTTCTCGAAGATAAAGGTCAAAACGCTAAAGATGGCAGTCGTCAGCCATGCGCCAACCGGCTGGATGACGAGCATCAGAGCAAAGGCGCCGATGATGAGCACCAGCAGCGGGGACAAGAACGTGTCGAGTGCGTTGGGCATAACCTTGCGAATCTGACGCTCCATCCAGGCAAAAAATGCGCCAGCGATGAGAGCCGCGATCATGCCGCCCGCTGCGGGGTTGTACTGCGCACTGGTGAGCGGCAGCAGAATGGCAGTGGCAGGATCAGCCGCGCCAGGCGCAAGCAGGGGCATGGCACTGTTGGCGATACACATCATGCCGGCGATGCCGCCCAGCGCAGCGGAACCACCAAACTCACGTGCCGCGTTATAGCCCACCAAAATGGGCAGATAGGCAAACAGGGCCCAGCCCATGGAACGAATGCCTTGGTACCACCACTCGCCTGCAAGCGCGCCTGCCGTCGAGACGTTAATGACGTTGCAGATACCGTTGATGAGGCCAGCCGCAATGATGCCGGGAAGCAGGGCGACGAAGACATTGGAAATCTTCTTGAGGAAGGCCTGAACCGGCTTAGACTCGTACTTGGCCTTCTGCGCGGCCTTGTTTGTGGCCGCAGCATCAACCACGCTCTCATCGGCAACGCCTTTCGCAAGGCCGGTGAGCTTGGAGAACTCCTCGAGCACCTTATTCACCTTGCCCGGACCCAGCACGATCTGCATCGTGTCGTCCTCGACCAGGCCCATCACGCCGTCGAGCGCCTTAATACCCTCCGTGTCGACGTTGCCTGTGTCTTTGACAGTCACGCGCAGGCGCGTCATGCACGCCGCGTTTGCGAGCACGTTATCTTTACCGCCCAAAAGGTCCAACAGCTTTTGGGCCAGCTCTTTGTTCGTCATAACTCCTCCTCGTATTGGGTATCTCGTCTGGATGTCATATCAGCTCACGCCGCGCACCTATTGGGCGTCGGCATTGCTCTTCTCATGGCCACTCACCGCAGCACGGACATGGCCCCGCGCCCGCTCAAGAGCCACCGCAGCCTGCTCGGCATCGCAGTCCAGCAGTACCGAGACAATAGCGGTTTTTACGTGGCCGCCGGCATCTGCAAGCGCCTGAACAGCGCGCTCGCGCGTGCAGCCGGTCGCCTCCATCACGATGTTCTGGCCGCGCACCACCAACTTCTCGTTCGTCTGCTGCACATCGACCATCAGGTTTTGGTATACCTTGCCGATCTTGACCATGGCACCGGTCGAAATCATGTTGAGAATGAGCTTTTGAACCGTTCCCGCCTTGAGCCTCGTTGAGCCGGTCAGCACCTCGGGACCGGGCACGGGCTCAATGGCAAGATCTGCGCTCTCCCCGATCTTCGACCCTTGGTTGCAGGCAATTGCAATGGTCTTGCACCCAGTTGCCTTGGCGTACGCAAGGCCGCCCACCACATAAGGAGTACGACCGCTTGCCGCCAGGCCAACGACAAGATCCTTGTCCGAGAGTCCACGCTCCCGCAGGTCGCTCGCGCCAAGCTCCTCGCTGTCTTCGGCACCTTCGACAGCCTTGATAAACGCCGTCTCGCCTCCGGCAATGAGCCCGACAATCAGATTGGGTGACACGCCAAACGTGGGCGGACACTCCGAAGCGTCGAGTACGCCCAGACGACCGCTGGTGCCTGCGCCCATGTAAAAGACGCGTCCGCCGCGCCCGAGTGTCTCAGCAGCCCAGTCGATTGCTGTGGCAACCTGGGGCAACACTTTCGTGACCGACTGGACGGCACGAAGATCCTCATCGTTCATCGTCGTGACGATTTGCAGCGATGTCATCGTATCGAGGTCCATTGACCTTTGATTACGCTGTTCAGTCGTGAATTTTGTTAAATCGAGCATTTCATTCACCTCATCTTTCCTGTTTCTCGATGTAGTTTTGCTTAATGACATGCGTCGCCCGTTCGTAGTCACTGGCAACGTAAGCAGCGTACAGGGCATCGACAACCATAAGCTGGGCCATACGCGAAGCCATGGCACCGCTGCGGACCAAAGGTTCACTCGCAGCGACGCCGAGCACGGCATCGGCCATGGTAGCAAGCTTGGATGATCCATCTACTTTGGTAACGGCCACAACGGGACAGTTGTGACGTTGAGCCTCGGCGGTGCAGTCCAGCACCTCTTGCGTCAAGCCCGAGTAGCTAAAGGCGATTGCCATATCGCCCTCATGCATGTTCTTGGCACATAAGAGCTGATCATGCCAGTCGTCGTACAGATGGCACTCTTTGTCGACACGCATGAGCTTTTGCGCCAGGTCGTGCGCGACCAAACGAGAGGCACCAATACCGAACAGATTGACCGCGCGTGCCCGCTTAAGACGGGCCGCGCATCGCTCCAAGACGGTGTAATCGAGCGTTCGCGCCGTCGCCTCGATCGTGCGCACGTTGCTTTTCATCACCTTCCCCACGATACGTTCGACGCTGTCATCCATGGAGATGTCCTCGAGGGCTACGTCTTTCTTGTCACCTAAGAGCGCCAGCTCGGCAATCAGTTCGCGCTGGAACTCCTTGTAGCCCGCAAAACCCAAACGCTTGCAAAAGCGCAAAATGCTCGAGGGCGAGGAGAACGTGACATCGGCAAGACCGCGGACGGACAGCCCGACCACCTCGTGCGGATGAGCGCTTACATATGCGATGACATTGCGTTCCGCCGGGCTCGCGCTGAGCTCACGCTCGCGAAGCCGCAAAAGCAATCCATTTGCCATCTCAAACACCTCCGTTGAGAAGAATTAAAGACCAACGAACGATTCGTACCGGATATAAACAGCTTTTGCGGTACATTGTGCCGCATCGTGGCGCACAAAGGGCGAGCGTTCTACCGCTCGCCCCTCAAATCCGACCGCTCGGAAATACGCGCGACACAAAATAATTCAACAAGGTCGCATTATCGGTAACAGGGCTGTTACCGATACCGCCTCGCGTGGGCGCCAATCGGACGTGCCGCAAACCTCTACCCCGCCTCGCGCATCCAGCGATCGAACGTCCCCACGCACACGCCCAGGCACTTTGCTGCCTGGCTGCGGGTTATATCGCCTGCCTCATAGCTATCGCGCACCAGCTCAAACTGAGGAGGGCACGGCTTGCGAGGTCGACCGAAACGGACCCCTCGCGCCCGCGCCGCTGCAATTCCCTCCGCCTGGCGCCGATGGATATTCTCGCGCTCCACCTGCGCCACGTAGCTCAGCAGTTGCAGCACAATATCGGCAATCAGGGTGTTGGTCACATCCGGCGCGCCGCTGGCCCTGACGCGCGTGTCAAGCAATGGCATGTCCAACACCACAATGGCAACCCCGAGCTCCTTGGTAATGCGTCGCCATTCCTCAAGAATCTCGGAGTAATTACGACCAAGTCGGTCGATAGAAAGCACCACCAGCACGTCCCCGTCTCCCAGGACGTGCAGCAGCTCGCGATAGCGCGGTCGATCGAAGTCCTTGCCGCTCGCATGGTCGGCATAAATATTCGCCGAGCCCACGCCATAGGCGCCCAGCGCATCCAGCTGCCGATTAAGATTCTGATCGCGCGAACTCACCCGCGCATAACCATACACCGTCGCCATCTCATCCCCGCTTTCTTGTAAACCTGCCAAAAAGGGACAGGTTTATTTTGGTAGGTTTTACCTCTCGAATAGCAGGTAAGCGGGCGGCCGAGCAGACGGCAAGGTAGCCATGATCCAAATGCGGAGGGCGGCCCCGAAAGACCGCCCTCCGCTCTCCCGCCATGAGTCGAGATTTGGCTAATGGATAAGCTTAAAGTCCAAGTGCCCACGCGTGGTATTGACGCGCGAGACCTCGATAATCACGCGCTGACCCAGTTCATAGCGAGTCCCCGTGTCGGCGCCCGTCAGCGTGAGCGCATCCTCGTCGAACTCGAACCACTCGTTGCCCAGGCTCTTGATCGAAACCAAGCCTTCGACCTGCGTCAGGTCCAAGCGCACAAAGAGGCCCATGCTGCTGACCCATGAGACCGTTCCGGCATAGCGCTCGCCCAGGCGATCCTCATAGTACTGGGCAATCTTGATCTTTTGCGTCGCATGGCTAGCGGCATCTGCCGCGCGCTCGGCATCGCTGCATGCGCGGCAGATCTGCGGCAGAATGCGCGGCAGCGACTCGCGCCCCTTGCCGATCAGCCGCGGTGTACGGACCAGGGCGTCCTTGCCGCCGAGCTGCTCATAGGCCAACTGCAGTTTGAGCACGCGGTGCACCACCAGATCGGGGTAGCGACGGATGGGACTCGTAAAGTGACAGTAGCACGGCGCGGCGAGCGCAAAGTGGCCCTCGTTGCGCGGCTTGTACAGTGCGCGCTGCATGCTGCGCAGAAGCAGCGTGTTGACGAGCGGTGCGTTGGCCGTACCGGCGGCAGCATCAACTGCAGCCTGTAGCTCATCGGGACTCCCCAGGGCGATACCGGCAGCACGGCGATCGTCGATGATGCCCAGCTGCGCCAGCGCAACGGCGGCACCGTGCAGGCTATCGGGGCTCGGATCCTCATGCACGCGATAGCAGGCCTCGATATCACGGTCTGCCAGCCACTCTGCAACGCACTCGTTGGCGAGCAGCATGGCTTCCTCGATAAGCGACGTGGCACACGAACGCTCGCGCGCCACAATCTGCACGGGTACTCCGTCCTCATCCAATAGAGCGCGAATCTCGGCCGTGTCAAAATCGACTGAGCCGCGGGCACGACGAATACGACGGCGAAGTTCGGCGAGTTCGTTGGCGGCGACAAGAAAATCGCCGAGGTCGACGTTATAGCCGCGAGCAGTTTCCTCGCACGCAAGACCGCGCTCAAGCGCCTCCTCGCGCGAGGCCTCAGCAGCCGCAACATCCTCGGCCGCACCCTCCAGCACCCCATACTCCACCGCGCCGGCACGCACCAGCAGCGCCTCGGCGCCGTCATAGTCCATACGCACACGCGAGCGAATCACGCTGGGGTACGGATCGTAATGCCGCACGCGACCCTGCGCATCGAGCTCGATATCGACGGTAAACGCAAGACGGTCCTCGTCAGGGCGAAGCGAACACAGGTCACAGGACAGGCGTTCGGGCAGCATGGGAAGCACGCGATCGGCCAGATACACCGATGTCGTACGATGGCGAGCCTCAAGATCGATATGCCCGTCCCAAGCCACATAGTGAGAAACGTCAGCGATATGCACACCCAGCTTGTAGCCACCCTCGGGCGTGCGCTCAAGCGAAATGGCATCGTCAAAGTCGCGCGCGTCGACCGGGTCGATCGTGATGACAAAGCGGTCGCGCAGATCGCGGCGGAGCGGGTCCTTAAGCGCCGCGGACACATCGAGCGAAAGCCCCTCGGCCTCGTCCAGCGCGGCCTCGGGATAGCTATCGGTATAGCCGTAACGCGCCATCACGTATTGAACGCCCAAATCGGGCGCGTCATCTCCGCCAATGCGGCGTTCGATCGTCACGGTGCCCGATTCCAGGCGCGTCGGGTAGGTCAAAATGCGCGCGACAACGGCATCACCCGGGTGAACGCCCAGACGATCCGCCGAGGTATCCTCGGGCAGAATGAAGAAGTCGGCCTTCAGGCGCGAATCGAGCGGCTCGATCACACCGAGCGGACCAGCGGTCTGGTACGTACCCACCACGCTTATGGCTGCGCGCTCAACCACGCCTTCGATCACGGCGCGCCGCTCACCGTGCGGGCTGTTCTTAATGCTCACGGCTACGGTATCGCCATCCATGATCTCGCGCTTACCGCGGCCCATGACCTTGTAGTCGCCGTTTTCGGTTACAACGTAGGCGCTATGCTCATGGAGCTGCACGCGCCCGGTCAGGCTCGGACGGCGTTCGCTGCGCACCGGCCCGCGCTTATTGCGAGCTCCACGCTTATGCTTGTTATTGCGCCCCATGGCGCCTCCTAACTATCGATTGCGAACTCCAAAGAGTCTACCCAAATGATCCGTTTTCCTGCCGTCCCCTAGGGATCAAAAAACGGGCCGCCCCGCAAGAGACGACCCGTTGGAAGGGATGAATTCCAGGCATGCCTACACGCGCAGGTAGCGGCGCATGGCGATGGCAGAACCAAAGAGACCGATAATCACGCCGACCAGAATCAGCGCAGCATAGGTCACCAGGTAGTACTGCATCGGCAGGGCAAACGACATCCAGCCGATGCTCTCCTGCAAACGCGGAATCATCAGATTGCGCAGCAGCTCCAGAACGCCGATGGAAAGCAGCGAGCCCAAAATGGCCTGCAGTACGCCCTCGGTGATAAACGGGCCGCGAATGAAGCCGTTGCTGGCGCCGACCAGACGCATAATCGCAATCTCACGACGACGCGCCGTGATGGACAGGCGAATCGTGTTGTTGATGAAGATGAATGCGATAAAGGTCAAAAGGCCAACGAGCACCACGGCGGCGATGCGGATGTAGTTGGTCACCTGGAACAGGCGGCTCACTTCCTCCTGGCCGTACAGCACGCTCGCGTTGACGTCGCCGTCATCCGCGATCTTCTGGAAGTCGGCGTTCTTCTTGAGCTTCTGGGCCGTGCTCTCGACCTTGGACGGATCGTCCATCTCAATTGCAAACGAAGCCGGCAGCGGGTTCTGGCCATCGAGCGCGCTCATGGTGGCGTCGGCGTTGCCCGACATCTTGCTCGTATACTCGGCCAGCGCGTCGTCCTTGTCCTTATAGGTCACGGACTTGACGTTATTCCACGTCTTAAGCTCGGCCTCAAAAGCCTGAACATCGGCCTGATCGGCGTCATCGCTAATGAACGCGTTGATGACAACCTGATCCTCGACGGTGCCGATCACGGAGTTCAGCATCGCGGAGCCCATGATGAACAGGCCGATGATAAACAGCGAAAGGAAGATCGTGATGACGGCGCCGAGCGAGGTAGTCCAGTTACGGAAGAAGTGACTGATTGCCTCTTTGAAGGAGTAGCCCACGTTAGTTGGTGCCATAGTTGCCGTAACCCCCCCTCTCCTGGTCGCGGATAACGTGGCCGCCCTCGAGGGCGATCACGCGACGGTGCATGCTATCGACCATCTCGCGGTCGTGCGTGGCGACGATCACGGTGGTGCCGGTGCGGTTAATACGCTCGAGCAGCTTCATGATGCCCAGCGAGATCGCCGGGTCGAGGTTACCCGTGGGCTCGTCGCAGATCAGCAGCGGCGGACGGTTGACCATAGCGCGGGCGACGGCGACGCGCTGCTGCTCGCCACCGGAAAGCTGGTCGGGCAGCGAATCCATCTGATCGGCCAGACCGACCAGACGCAGCACCTCCGGCACCTGGCTGCGAATGACGCCCTTGGGCTTGCCGATGCACTGCAGGGCAAACGCCACGTTTTCGTAGGCGGTCTTTTGCGGCAGAAGCTTAAAGTCCTGGAACACGGCGCCAATCTGGCGGCGCAGGAACGGAACCTTGCGGTTCTTGATCTTCATGAGGTCCTGACCGGCAACCAAGATGCGGCCGCTCGTCGGCTTGACGTCGCGGTTGAGCGTCGACAGCAGCGTGGTCTTACCCGAGCCGGAATGACCGACCAGGAAGACGAACTCGCCCGGATAGATCTCGATGTTGATGTCGTCGAGTGCAGGCTTGTTGGGCTGTGCCGGATAGATCTTGGTGACATGCTCCATAAGGATGACGGGCTCGACACCGGCCTGCTTGGCCATCTTCTTGCGGCTGGCTTGCGGATCGATGGGCGCAAACACCGACGTAAAATCGGGGTTGTTGAGCGCGTTATCGAGGCTTGCGACCTCGGCGGCCTGATCGCTCTCGACCACCGGGGCAGCAGGCTGCGTGGGATCGGGAATAGCGGCAAAGAGACCGGACTGCGCAGGCTGAGGAACCGGCGTCGCAGGGGCCATGGGGTCGGGAATGCCGGCCATGGTAGGCTGCGGCGTGGCGGCGCCAGCCTGAGGCTGCTCCACGCGAGCGGTCACGGCCTGAACGGGCTCAAAACCCGCCGTGCCGGAAAGCGCGACATCGCTGGTGGGATTGTAGGCAAAGGGATCGGATGCCGGCTGTGCCTGATCTGCCGGCTGAGCGGGGGCCTGAGCAACAGGCTGGCCCTCTGAATCCGGAGTGGCGAAACGACTGCCCTGGACGCCTGTCTGCGTCTTGGGGGCATCATCGCCCGCACCGGAGGTACGGAAGTGGTTACCCACTGGTGCTCCTTATCGTCGTGCGTTTAAACTACATGAGCGCTTTGTATTTTAGCAGCATTAGCTTTGCTGCACATAAGAAGCATGGCGGGGTTTGGGTCTCACCGGCCGGGCGCAGGGTTACCTCCCAAATCGTCCTCGCGCATGGCCGGCATTTGTCCTGCTCCTGCGGAGCTGCGGACAAACGCCGGCCTGCGCTGCGGAAAGATTTGGGAGGTAACCCTGCGCCCGGCCTGCGGCTACTATGGGGCCGACGCACCAACTTGAGATGCTGCGCATACAAAGTTGGAAGGGTCTGAATTGCACTTTGTTAAGATGGGCCCGTTTCCCCATGGGAACTTTGCTTGGCAGGACTCTAATTTAAATTCAACAAAAACAGGGGCGCCCTCTTTGGGGATGCCCCTGTTCTGGCTTGGATGTGGTTGTTGAGACGATGCTTTGCCTCGTCTTGCCTTATGCCAAGAACTCCTTGGTGGTCGCCACGATGTTGGCGGCGTCCAGGCCGTACTTGTGCAGGAGCTCGGCACCCGGGCCGGACTCGCCGAAGGTGTCGTTGACACCGATCTTCTTGAGCGGCGTCGGGCACTGCTCACACAGGACGTCGGCAACGGCGCTGCCCAGGCCACCGATCACAGAGTGCTCCTCGACGGTCACGACGTGGCCGGTCTTGGTGGCGCTCTTGACGATCAGGTCGGCATCGATGGGCTTGATGGTGTGCATGTTGATGACCTCGGCGTCGATGCCCTCGGCAGCGAGCTGCTCGGCGGCCTCGAGAGCCTCGCCGACCATCAGGCCGCAGGCGATGATGGTCACATCGGCGCCCTCGCGCATGACAATGCCCTTACCCAACTCGAACTTGTAGGTCTCGGGGTCGTTGATAACCGGCGAGGCCAAACGGGCGAAGCGCATGTACACCGGACCGTCGCACTCGTAGGCGGCGCGCGTCACGGCGCGGGCCTCCACGTCGTCGGCGGGAACAATTACGGTCATGCCGGGGATGACGCGCATGAGGGCGATATCCTCGCAGCACTGGTGCGTGGCGCCGTCCTCGCCCACCGAGATGCCGGCGTGCGTGGCACCGATCTTAACGTTGAGGTGCGGGTAGCCGATGGAGTTGCGGACCTGCTCAAAGGCGCGACCGGCAGCGAACATGGCAAAGGTACTCGCGAAGGCAACACGACCAGTGGTCGCGATACCGGCGGCGACGCCCATCAGGTTGCTCTCGGCGATACCCACGTCGAAGAAGCGGTCGGGGCAAGCGGCCTTAAACTTACCGGTCTGCGTGGCGGCGGCCAGGTCGGCGTCGAGGACCACAAAGTCATCGTGCTCGTTGGCGAGCTCGACGAGGGCCTCGCCGTAGCTTACACGCGTGGCGATTTTCTTGACGTCTGCCATCCTAGAGCTCCTCTCCGGCGGCCGTGAGCTCTGCCATGGCCTGCTCAAACTGTTCATCGTTGGGGGCCTTACCGTGCCAACCCACCTGGTTCTCCATAAAGGACACGCCCTTGCCCTTGGTGGTCTCGGCGATAATGGCGGTCGGCTGGCCCTTGGTGGCGCGAGCCTCGGCAAAGGCGGCGCGGATCTGATCGAAATCGTTGCCGTCGGCGAGCTCCACCACGTGGAACTTGAAGGCGCGGAACTTGTCGGCGAGCGGCATGGGGTCGTTGACCTCCTCGACGGGGCCGTCGATCTGCAGGCCGTTGTGGTCGACGATCACGCAGAGGTTGTCGAGCTGCTGGTTGCCGGCAAACATGGCGGCCTCCCAGACCTGGCCCTCCTCGCTCTCGCCGTCGCCCAGCAGGGCGTAGGTGCGATAGTCGTCGCCCCAGTGCTTGGCGGCAACGGCCATGCCCACGGCGGCGGAGATGCCCTGGCCGAGCGAACCGGTGGACATGTCAACGCCCGGGGTGTCGTTCATGTTGGGGTGACCCTGCAGATGGCTGCCGATGTGGCGCAGCGTCTCGAGATCCTCCTTGGGGAAGAATCCGCGCTCGGCGAGCACGGCGTACAGACCAGGCGCGCAGTGACCCTTGGAAAGCACGAAGCGATCGCGGTCGGCCTTGCGGGGGTCGGCCGGGTCGACGTTCATTTCCTCAAAGTACAGATAGGTCATGATGTCGGCAGCGCCGAGCGAACCGCCCGGATGGCCGGACTTGGCAGCGTGCACGCCGGTGACGATGCCCTTCCTTACCTCGTTGGCAACCTTTTTGAGCTCTTCGTCGCTCATTGTGCCTTCCTTTCATCCTCTTAAGACAAGATGCGCACGGCACGGAAAGGTAGTCCCAACACAGCCGCGATGCACGTACGCCATTCATTATGCTGGAAACTGAGGGCTTTACCAGAGTTTTTATCATTATTTGAACAATTTAGCAGGCAGAACCGCTGATGAAACGGTTTATCAATGTGAACGTCTTTTGGATGGGACGCGGTCGGCCCTACGCGCTAATGTCCTTGAATCCCTCGCCGAAAGCTTCCGTAACGTCGGCGACCGTCACAATGGCGTGAGGATCGCGCTCGCGCACGATCGTCTTGAGGGTATTGAGCTCTCGACGGTTCACGATGACCATGATCACCGGCTTCTCGGCACCCGAATACATGCCAGTCGCCTTAAACTTGGTACAACCACGACCCAGGCCATACATGATATCGGCAGCGATATCAGGGAACTTGTCCGAGATGATGAGTACCATACGGCGTTTGTTGCCACCATCGACCACGGCATCGATCACGTAGCCGCTAATGACCATCGAAAGGCCTGCATATAGTGCATTTTCGATTGAAAAGACCGGAGCCGACAGCGCGCATACGGCAACATCGATCGCCATGACGGTCGAGCCCACGGGCAGCGAGGTATTACGCGAGATGATTTGGCCAATCGTGTCCGAGCCGCCGGTGTTGGCGCCGGCGCGCAGCACCATGCCGTAACCGATGCCTGTAATAATGCCGCCCCACATGGCAGGGAGCATCAGGTCCGCATCCGCCAGAGGTGATACAAACGGGGCGAACAGATCGGTAAAGAAGCCCAGCAGCACAAAGCCCGTCGCGGTCTGCACCACGTAGAACATGCCGCCCTCGCGCATAACGACCAGCAACAGCAAGGCGTTCATCACGATCGTCTGAATACCAATGGGAAGCGATATGCCGCGCGATGCGCCGACCGCCTGGATAATGGTGGCAAGGCCCGTAACACCACCGGCAGCAAGGCCGTTGGGAATCAAAAACAGGTCGGTCGCAATAGCGGCCAGAGCGCACCCCAACATAATCTGGGGCAGGTCGTGAAAGAAGTTCATCGATAGAATGCGCTTGATGTCCAGACGATATGCCATGCTACCTCCCTCAAAAAAGCGCACCCAAACGGATGCGCTTCGAACTTCTTGCTGTATTCGATTCTACCGATTCGCCGAACAAAAACCACCCCTGCGCAGGGTTTGCTTTGGATACAAAACCACCCTGCTCGGAGGGTTTTATCCATTTCCACATAAACCAAGCGGTTTAGGCAGATGGGGGCTCCGCGCCGGCATTGCCAGTGGCCCAACGATGGTAGCCAATAACAAACGGGTCCAGGTCGCCATCGTCAAGAACGGCCTCGACGTTGCTGGTCTCCACGCCCGTACGCAGGTCCTTAACCATCTGGTACGGGTAGAGCACGTAGCTGCGGATCTGGTTGCCAAAACCAATCGTGGTCTTGGGTCCGCGAATCTCGTCCAGGGCCTCGGCACGCTTCTCGAGCTCAATCTCGTACAGGCGAGCCTTGAGGATCTGCATGCACGCGGCCTTGTTCTGGATCTGGCTGCGCTCGTTTTGGCAGGTAACCACAATGCCGCTGGGGAAATGCGTCACGCGCACGGCGGAGTCGGTGGTGTTTACGCCCTGGCCACCCGGGCCACTTGCGTGGTACACGTCGACGCGGATGTCGTCGGGGTTGATCTCGATATCGATATCGTCGGGCAGCACCGGAATGACCTCGACGCCGGCAAACGTGGTCTGGCGGCGCTTCTTGTCGTCGGTGGGGCTAATGCGCACCAGGCGGTGGACACCGGCCTCGGCGCGAAGCATGCCAAAAGCATCCTTGCCTTCGACGGTAAAGGTCGCGCGATCAATGCCAATGACCTCGGCCGCGGGGCAATCGTTGATGGTGACCTTCCAACCGCGGCGCTGGCAGTACTTCATGTACATCTTAAAGAGCATGAAGGTCCAATCCTGGGCCTCCAAACCACCCTGCCCGGGCTTGATGGTCACAATCGCGTCGCCATGGTCGAACTCCCCGGTAAACCAGCTCGCAAGCTCAAGCTCGTCGATGGCGCGGGCCAGGCGTTCTGCCGTAGCGGCAGCCTCCTCGCGCAATGCGACGACGTCGGGGTCATCCCCCATCTCCTCGGCAAGCTCCAGCGCAGCGCGGGCATCGGAAAGCTCGCCGCGCGCGGTGTCCACGGCAGCGATATCTTCCTTGGTGCGCGCGATCTCCTCCATCGTGGCGCGAGCGGCATCGGCGTCGTCCCAAAAGCCCGGGGCGACGCTTTTGGCCTCGAGCTCCGTTACGCGGGTGCGCTTCTCGTCCAAATGGAGGTACGACTCAACCTCACCGAGCCGGTCCGCAAACGCGTCCAGCTCGGCGGGCGTTACCTCTAAAGCCTCAGCCATTAACGATTCCTGCCGTGGCAGTACTTGAACTTCTTACCGCTACCGCAAGGGCACGGGTCGTTGCGGCCCACGTTGACGTACGGATCGTCGCTCTCGGACTTGCGGTAGGTGGTCACCTTGCCACCGTTGTTGACGGCAGCCGGACCACCCTGGACAGCCGTGCGGGCCTGCACCTGCGCCTGCTTGCGCAGCACCGAGTCGCCGTTGTCACCATCGACCTCGGCAGGACCGGAGAAGTGCGCACCCTCGAGCGCGGGCTCCTCCTTGTGCTCCACGACACGCGGGGCAGCCTTGATCTCGATGCGCAGAACCGTGCGCAGGTAATCCTCGTACATGGTGTCGACGAGTATCTGGAACGCGCCGTAGGCCTCGGTCTTGTACTCGACCAGCGGGTCGCGCTGGCCAAAGCCGCGCAGGCCGATGCCGGTCTTGAGGTAGTCCATCTCCTGCAGGTAGTTCATCCAGCGGGTATCGATGACGCGCAGCATGACCTGGGTGTTGAGCTCGCGCATCAGGTCCTCGCCCAAGCGCTCGGCCTTCATGTTGTAGCACTTCTCTACGTAAGCCAGGACATCGGCAGCCAGAGCCTCATAATCCTCGTCGGGGAACTTCGGCGTATCGATGTGGCCGGTGAGCTCCACAACCCACTTGCGCAGGCCCTCCAGGTCGCGCTCGCCATCGTGACTGTCCTTGGTGCAGAACTCCTGAACGCAGCGGTACACGGTGTCGTGCATGACCTCGGTGATGTGGTCGGTCAGGTCCTTGCCGTCCAGAATCTTATTGCGCTCAGCGTAGATGACCTGGCGCTGCTTGTTCATGACGTCGTCGTACTCAAGGACGCTCTTGCGCATGGAGAAGTTGATGCTCTCGACCTTGTGCTGGGCGCTCTCGACGGCCTTGGAGATGATCTTGTGCTGGATGGGCATGTCGTCGCCCATGTCGGCCGTGACCATCATCTTGGAGACGCGGTCCATCTTGTCGCCACCGAACAGGCGCATGAGGTCGTCCTCGAGCGACAGGTAGAACTGGGTCTCGCCCGGATCGCCCTGACGGCCGGAGCGGCCGCGCAGCTGGTTGTCGATACGACGGGACTCGTGGCGCTCGGTGCCGATAACGGTCAGGCCGCCGGCGGCAAGCACGCGCTCGCGCTCGGCCTTGCAGGTCTCCTTGGCCTCGGCGTTAAACTGCTCAAGCTGCTCGGGCGTCACGTCCTCCATGGTCAGGCCCTCGTACTCAAGGCGTTCGCGCACCAGCTCGTCGGGGTTGCCGCCCAACAGGATGTCGGTACCACGACCGGCCATGTTGGTAGCGATGGTCACGGCGCCATAGCGACCAGCCTGGGCAACGATATGGGCCTCGCGCTCGTGGTGCTTGGCGTTGAGGACCTCGTGCGCGATGCCGCGCTTGGTAAGGGCGGCCGACAGTTTCTCGGAGCTTTCGATGGAGACGGTGCCCACCAGGACCGGCTGGCCCTTGGCGTGACGTCGCTCGACGTCGTCGGCAACGGCGTTGTATTTGGCCTGGATGGTGCGGTACACCAGGTCCTCGTGGTCAACACGCTGCACGGGCTTGTTGGAGGGGATGACCTCGACGGGTAGCTTGTAGATCTCGCGGAACTCGGCATCCTCGGTGAGTGCCGTACCGGTCATACCGGAGAGCTTGTCATACAGACGGAAATAGTTCTGCAGGGTGATGGTTGCCAGCGTCTGGTTCTCCTCGCGCACGAGCACGCCCTCTTTGGCCTCGATGGCCTGGTGCAGGCCCTCGGAATAGCGGCGGCCTTCCATGATGCGGCCGGTAAACTCGTCGACGATCTTAACCTCGCCGTTGGTGACCACGTACTGCTTGTCGCGATGGAACATGTACTGGGCCTTCAGCGCCTGCTGCAGGTGGTTGACCAGCTGGCCCGAAAGGTCGGCGTAGATATCCTCGATACCCAGACGGCGCTCGATCTTCTTAAGGCCGCGCTCGGTGGCGGCAATGGTGTGCTTGGCCTCGTCCATGACGTAGTCGCCCGTGGGCTCCACATCCTCGGTGGCGGTGAGCATGTCATGCGACACGTCCTCGCCGCGCTCCAGGCCGCGCACGGCGCGCGCAAAGTCCTTGTAGGTGCTGGCCGACTTGGTGCCGGCGCCCGAGATGATGAGCGGCGTCCTGGCCTCATCGATCAGGATGGAGTCGACCTCGTCGACGATGGCGTAGTTGTGGCCGCGCTGTACGCGCTGCTCGGGGCGGGTGACCATGTTGTCGCGCAGGTAGTCGAAACCGAACTCGGAGTTGGTGCCGTAGGTGACGTCTGCCTGGTAGGCCGGACGCTTGAGCTCGAGCGGCATGTTGTTCTGGAGCAGACCGACGGTCATGCCCAGGTACTTATAGATGCGGCCCATCCACTCGGAGTCGCGCTTGGCAAGGTAATCATTGACAGTAACGACGTGCACGCCCTTGCCGGCAATAGCGTTGAGATAGCCAGCCAACGTGGAGACGAGGGTCTTACCTTCGCCGGTCTTCATCTCGGCGATGTGGCCCTCGTGCAGTGCCATGGCGCCAATGAGCTGCACGTCAAAGTGGCGCATACCCATGGTGCGCTTGGAAGCCTCACGCACGGTGGCAAAGGCCTCGGGGAGCATGTCGTCAAGCGACTCGCCGTTGGCGTAACGCTCGCGGAACTTATCGGTCTGGCCGCGGAGTTCCTCCTCGGTCATCTTCTCAAACTGGGGCTCAAGACCGTTGATCTGGTCGACGATCTTGTAGTAGCGCTTAAGGTCCTTATCGGATCCAAAGGACAGCAGCTTTGACATGAATCCCATGTGGTTTTCCTTTTTGGCCATCGCCCACGCCGTGCAGCTGCGGGCGAGTTAAACACAGATGATTGTACTTTAGCCAAACAAGGCGCGGCCTATACGGTCGACCTCGACCGCCACGTAATAACTATGACCAACCTGCCACAATGGGACAGGTTTATTTTGGCAAGTTTTATCTGAGCAAACGCCGTCTCTCTGCCATTTGGTGCCACGGGGACAGGTTAGCTTGCACCAATAAAAAGAAAAGGGCCGCGCACCCAAACGGATGCACGGCCCTTATGCCATGAATGCGAGCGATTCCGCGGCGAGCTAGTTACTCAGCAGCCTCGGTGGTCTCGGCCTCGGCAGCGGCCTCCTCGACGGGAGCCTCTGCGGGAGCCTCGGCGGCCTGCTTGGCAGCCTCCTCGGCGAACTTAGCAGCACGCTTAGCCTTCTCGGCAGCCTTAGCCTCAGCGGCGGCCTTGCGAGCGGCCTCGGCCTCAGCAGCCTTGGCGGCCTTGGCGGCCTTGGCCTCCTCAGCCTTCTTGAGCTGGGCGGCAGCGGCGCCACCGAACTTGTCGGCGAAGCGCTGGACGCGTCCACCGGTGTCGACGAACTTCTGCTGGCCGGTGTAGAACGGGTGGCACTCGTTGCAAAGCTCGACCTTCATCTCGGACACGGTAGCGTGCGTCTTGAAGGTGTTGCCGCAGGAGCACGTCACCGTGCACTCGACATACTGGGGATGGATACCCTGCTTCATGGTAGGACTCCTTATTGGTCAGGCGCTGGTTACCGATCAGCGCATAAGGCGTCTTGGTTTCCGACCAAGACAACAAACTTGGCTATGGTACCACGGCGCCGCGCGTCCCACAAAAGGTTCACGGTCTTTTCGGAACGACACGAATCTGACCCATCGAAACACATCTCCACCGTTCCTTCAACTGGGAAAATGCCGTCCCCGGGGCCTGAGAAGTGCCCCGGGGACGTTCGACTGACTGCGGGAACGGCCTTTCCGCTCAATGTGTTCGGCTGAGATCGGAAATCAACCAAACTGAACCAGGTTCAGCTGGCATGGTTAAAAACGGGGGCGACGCTTTTGCGTCGCCCCTCGTCCCAGCCGGTTGCTTTAGTTGTACACACGGTAGTTACACTTGAACTGGGTTATGTGTCCATAGCTGGAGCGGTACCAACCCGACGTATAGCTGATTGCCTCTGCGCCTAGATAGTCGTAGCCCTTGTTGTAGCGAAGCTGACGGTAGGTCGTGTCGTACTCTGCTACGTAAAACGTGTCTCCAGAGAAGGCTTTGTACCGGTCTTTAACCGTCGAAGCCATGTACGCGGGTTCGACATCGCCTTTCTCTCCGTTGAGCGCATAGACGGGTGCCGCGATTCCGCATAAAGCCGTTGCCACGAGGATGGCGTAGACAGCCATGCGCGACGCATTGGACTTCAGCTGTTCAAATAGTTTCATGTCATTCACCTCGCTCGTATGTATCGAGGTATTCCTGCTTGAGCGTCTGCGAGGACGACTTGATCTTTTCCACGAGCGCGCCGGCCTCGATGAAGTAGAACGAGTTGGTGAGGTCTGCCAGGTCGTCGAGCAGATGGCTTGAAATGAGCACGCTGCGTCCCCGCGCCACCTCGCTGCGCATCGCGTCGCAGGAGGTTTTCCGCTTTCC
>NZ_QSBK01000021.1:0-41619 GCF_003465685.1 Collinsella sp. AF04-24 | reverse complement strand
TCGGATGACTTGAAGAAGGGGGAGGCCTCGCGGCCTCCCCCTTTTTTGCGTTTTATAAAGAGCTGTAATACAAGAACTCGCCTTCTTTTAGCTTGTCTTACTGTTTGGCTGTATTTTGAGTCCTTCTTTTGTATTTGCGCGATAATAACTCCCATTGGCGTTAGGGAGGACTTGATGTTTACCGTTTTTGTCTTGGGCAATATTGCTTCGGGTAAGTCGACTGCCTGCCGCTATCTCGAATCTCATGGCGCCATGCTTATCGATCTGGACGAGCTTGCCAAATCGCTGTATGTGCCAGGCTCCGATATCGTCAATGCCCTCGCGGAAGAATTTGGCTGGGATATTTTGGATGAGGAGGGCGGCATTCGCCGCAGCATCCTCGCTTCTCGAGCTTTCGCTTCTCCTGATTCGGTCGCACGGCTCAATGGCCTTGTGCACCCCGTTCTCATTGAACAGCTTTCGCTTAGGATTCTCGATCCGGTTTGTTGTACGGTTTCGTCCCCCCGTTATCCCTTTGCGGTTGTCGAGGTTTCTGCCCCGACTGGTTTTGAGGATGCTTTTGGCCTGGCTGATGAAATTCTGGTTATCAGTGCTCCTTTGGCAGTTCGTCGCGAGCGTGCCATTCATCGTGGTATGGAGTCCTCTGATTTTGATGCTCGCTCTGCATGCCAACCTGATGAGGCTTCGCTTTGCAATCTCGCTACGACGGTAATCGATAATGCGGGAGGCG
The DNA here is from genome assembly GCF_003465685.1 of Collinsella sp. AF04-24. Lineage (NCBI taxonomy): Bacteria > Bacillati > Actinomycetota > Coriobacteriia > Coriobacteriales > Coriobacteriaceae > Collinsella > Collinsella sp. AF04-24. The sequence continues at coordinate 40,889 of NZ_QSBK01000021.1, read as the reverse complement.
ATAATTCGCTCTTTGAACAACTGGACGCATGGCTTGTGCGCCATGGCTTCGGGGATGTAACGGATAAGGAGGAGGCCGATGCCTAAGACACGTTTCTTTACGTGGTATCGCGTTGCGCCACTTGCCGTTGTGCTCGTCTTCGGCTTTATTTCGCTCGTCTACTCGTATGCTCCTGCCGCCTTCTTTAAGCCTTTGTATCCAATTGACTACGAGGCGTATGTAAAGCAATCGAGCATTTCGCACAATCTTGATCCATATCTGGTGTGTGCTGTCATAAAGTCGGAATCGAATTGGGATCCCGAGGCTGAGTCGAATCAAGGCGCTCGGGGATTGATGCAGCTGATGCCCGAGACTGCCCAGGATATGATTGCCAAGGGTCTTGTCGATGGTAGCGAGTATTCCGCCGACAACCTTAACGATCCCGCTACGAACATCGAGTTTGGCTGTGCGTATCTTTCGTATCTTCTAACGTATTTTAACGGGTCGACTGACAGCGCCATTGCCGCCTATAACGCCGGCATGGGCAATGTCGACGGATGGGCGCAGCAGAGCACGTCGCTTCATAATGCAATCACCTTTCCCGAGACGCAGGCGTATCTGATTCGTGTCAATAATGCCTGGGTTCGCTACAAGACCCTCTATCCCGATCGGTTCGTATAGGACTATGCCTGCCGCCTGCGTATACTGCAGATATATGAGTTAGGAGTATCCATGGCGGAATTTGAAGTTGAGCGTGTTGGAGGAGAGCTCAAACGTTTTGGCGTTGAGGGCTCTGAGGTGCCGTTTGAGGTCGTGTCTCCCTATGAGCCTGCAGGTTCTCAGCCTAAGGCCATTGAGTCGCTTGTGCAGGGTGTGAGGGACGGAGATCGCTATCAGGTTTTGCTGGGCGTGACTGGTTCGGGCAAGACCTTCACGATGGCTAAGACTATTGAGGCCCTGGGGAAGCCGACGCTGGTCATGGCTCCCAATAAAACGCTCGCCGCTCAGCTTGCGAGCGAGCTCAAAGAGTTCTTTCCCAACAACGCTGTGGTCTACTTTGTCTCGTACTACGACTACTATCAGCCCGAGGCGTATGTGCCGCAAAGCGATACATATATCGAGAAAGACTCCTCGATTAACGAAGAGGTCGAGATGCTGCGCCATCAGGCGACCGCGTCACTGCTCTCTCGACGCGATGTGATCGTTGTCGCATCGGTCTCGTGTATCTATGGCATTGGCTCTCCTGAGGACTATGCGGGTCTGGCTCCAAACGTCGACAAGAAGGTGCCGCTCGAGCGCGATGACTTTATCCATGCACTTATCGACATTCAATATGATCGCAATGACTATGACCTAGCGCGCGGCACGTTCCGCGTGCGCGGCGATGTTGTCGACGTGTATCCGCCTTATGCCGAGCATCCGTTGCGGTTTGAGTTCTTTGGCGACGAGGTTGAGCTTATTGCCGAGATCGATGAGGTTACCGGTGAGATGCTTCGTGAGTACGAGGCCATCCCCGTATGGCCGGCATCGCACTACGTGACCGAGAAGCCGAAGGTCAAGGCGGCTCTGAAATCAATCAGTGAAGAGTGCGAGAAGCGTGTGGCCGAGCTCAAGGCGACCGACAAGTTGCTCGAGGCACAGCGTCTGCAGCAGCGCACCGACTATGATCTCGAGATGCTCGAGACCATGGGTTTTTGTAACGGTATCGAGAACTACTCGCGTCATCTGGACGGTCGAAAACCGGGCGAGCCGCCGTTTACCCTGATCGATTACTTCCCTAAGGACATGCTCTGCATCATCGATGAGAGCCATGTGACGGTGCCGCAGATTCGCGGCATGCACGAAGGTGACCGCTCGCGTAAGGTGACGCTGGTGGAACACGGTTTTCGCCTTCCTTCGGCACTCGATAACCGCCCGCTTCGTTTCGATGAGTTTGAGGCAAGGATCCCCCAGTTCATCTACGTTTCGGCCACGCCGGGCGACTACGAGCTGCGGGTGAGCCAGAACGATGTTGAGCAGATTATTCGTCCGACCGGCCTGCTCGATCCCAAGATCGATGTGCGTCCGGTTCGCGGTCAGATTGACGATCTTGAGGACGAGATTCGCGAGCGCGTTGCCCGCAAGGAGCGCGTGCTGGTGACCACGTTGACCAAGCGCATGGCCGAGGACCTGACCGACCATCTGCTTGATGCGGGCATTAAGGTCAATTACATGCATTCTGATACGGCGACAATGGATCGTGTCGAGATCCTGCGAACGCTGCGCGAGGGCAAGATCGATGTTCTCGTTGGCATCAACCTGCTTCGCGAGGGCTTGGATCTTCCCGAGGTCTCACTGGTGGCAATTCTCGATGCCGATAAGGAAGGCTTCTTGCGCAACCGCCGTTCGCTGATTCAGACGATTGGCCGCGCGGCCCGTAACGCCGATGGCGAAGTCATCATGTATGCTGACGTTGTGACCGATTCGATGAAAGAGGCCATCGAGGAGACGCAGCGCCGTCGCGAGATTCAGATGGCATATAACGAAGAGCATGGCATTGTGCCCAAGACGGTGCGCAAGGCCATCAACGACATCTCAAGTTTTATTGCCGAGGCCGAAAAAACCGTGGGTTCCAAGGGACGCTCGAAGGGCGACTCTCTTGGCCATGGCGCATTCTATACGCCCGATGAGTCGGGCGAGGGTGGCGTGCCGGAAACGGTGGCGCCCGAGCAGACACTTGCGGAGCAGTTGGAAGAACTGCCGCATGACGAGCTCGTGCGGATCGTCGAAACCATGGAAGAGGATATGCGTAACGCTTCTGCCGCCATGGACTTTGAGGAGGCGGCGCGCCTGCGCGATGCCGTCGTTCAGATTCGGGCGATGCTCGAGGGTGCGTCTGAGGACGAGACGATCGAGCGCTTACGTTCGCAGGCTCGCAAGGGTTCCACGTTCGCATCGGGCAGAAAACGCCAGGGTGCACGGTTTAAGAAATAGCGAACATGCCCCGAGTTCCCTGCGGAGCTCGGGGCATGCGTCTTTTGCGCGCTGGAATTCGTGCGTTAGAGGTCTGCGATCAGGGCTTCGGCACAACGGATGCCGTCGGTGGCGGCGCTCATGATGCCGCCGGCATATCCAGCTCCCTCACCGCAAGGGTAGAGGCCCGGGGTCGACACGGCATGGCATGTTCGGTCTCGGGTGACGGTGACCGGTGAGCTCGAGCGAGTCTCCACGCCGGTAAGGACAGCATCGGAGCGGTCGTAGCCTCGTAGCTTTTTTCCAAGTAGGGGAAGTCCCAGGCGGAGCGACTCGACGATATGCTGCGGCAGGGCTTCGTCAATTGCCGTCCAGGTCACACCGAGCGGATAGGTGGGCTTTACCTTTCCGGGCGCCTTGCTGGCGCGTCCTGCGAGGAAATCTCCGACGAGCTGTGCCGGTGCGTTCCAGTTGGAACCGCCCAGGCGGTAGGCGGCCGCCTCGCAGGCGCGCTGGAGCTCGATGCCGGCGAGTGGGTCATCGTTGGGAAGGTCCTCAGGCGTGACGTTAACGAGCAGGGCGGCATTTGCGTTGCGTCCGTCGCGGGCATTGAGACTGGCGCCGTTGACGCACAAGTGGCCCTGCTCGGAAGAGGCGGCGACAACCTGCCCGCCGGGACACATGCAAAACGAGAACACGCTGCGGCCGTTGGGAAGATGGGCGACGAGCTTGTAGGGGGCTGCTCCGAGGGCAGGATGTCCCGCAGAGGCTCCGAATTGGGCTCGGTCGATGTCGCGCTGCGGATGCTCGATGCGAACGCCCATGGCAAAGGTCTTTTGTGCGAGGACCACGTTGTGGTCCTTAAGGAGCTCAAAAATATCGCGAGCAGAATGCCCGCAGGCGAGGATGAGGTGCTTTGTCTCGATTGGCTCGCAAGCGGTGTCTTGGGACGATTGGACATCAATACCGGTGATGGCGCCAGACGCGTCGATGCGAATGTCGACGAGCTTCGTTCGATAACGGACGACACCTCCGAGCTGCTCGATGCGCTGGGATATAGCGGTGACGACCGTGGGAAGGATGTCGGAGCCAATGTGCGGCTTGGCATCCCACAGAATATCGCGGGGCGCACCCGCCTCGACGAAGGTTTCGAGGATAAGGCGATGGGCGGGATTTTTGGTTCCCGTATTGAGCTTGCCGTCCGAGAAGGTCCCCGCGCCGCCCAGGCCAAACTGGATATTGCTCTCGGGGTCGAGGATGCGCTCCTTTAGAAAGAGGTCGATCGCCTGCGAGCGGCGAAATGCCGGGTCGCCGCGCTCGATGAGCAAGGGCTTAAGACCTGCTTCGGCGAGCGTAAGCGCAGCGAAAAGGCCGGCGCATCCGGCGCCGACAACGACAGGGCGTTCTTGAGGTACGTCGGAGGCGGGGGAGGGGAATGAAGGCTCATCGTCTTCTATCGCGCGTACGCGCGAGCGGTCACGCTCGGCAACGCTGTCGACCGCTTCTCGCTCGAGGTGGGGACTAGTCAGCTCAACACGAAAGCTCAGGATAAAATGGACGTCTCGTTTTTTGCGAGCGTCGATTGACTTGCGGTGGAGCTCGATGGACTTGATCTCGGAGTCCTTGCAACGTAGGACGCGCTTGGCGACTCGCTTGCCAACAATGAGACAGGCATTTTCATCGTCGGCTTCATCGAGCGACGCGTTGACTTGGGTGATTTCGATCATCGAGGTCTCCTTAGAGGCAAGAAAGAGGCCGTCCGGTATCCCAGACGGCCCGAATGCGTTTTTGATTATAGACTGCGCGGCTACAGGCTGCTTGCAGCGCGAATGCCCGAGATCCAGGCCCACGCAAGGTTAAAGCCTCCGCAATCGGCGTCGATGTCGAGCGCTTCACCGCAGACGTAAAGCGGGGCGTCGACAACGCTGCGCGCGCGTAGGCTGGGTGTTGAGATGCTCTCGACAGATACGCCACCACGCGTGACCTGCGCTGAGCGCTCCTCGGCTGTTCCCTTGACGAGCAACTTAAAGTGCTTGAGGATCGAGACCAGGTGGATGACATCGTTGGAGCCTGGATGGCACTGCTCGAACGCTGTGCAGACGACGCGGGAGAGTTGCGGGGCGAGCATGCCGTCGAGCCAACGGGGATCGCGGGGCGAAAAGCCGCCGAGCAGCTCAACGCGCCGGTTGAGCGTATCGAGCAACTCGTCTTTGGAGAGGTCGGGGAAAACGTCGAGCAGGATCGTATCGCCGTGCTGGATACGACGAGAGAGGTTGAAGACAGCGACGCCCGAGATACCGAAGGTTCGAAACAGCACTTCACCGTCTTCGTGCCAGAGCTCATTATGATTGCGGGCGAGCGTCAAGCGGGCGCGGACGCGCAGGCCATCCAACGTCTTGAGCGCCGCCCGATCGCCAAAGACCGTTGCCGATACGGGGCAGAGGATGGGGCGCAGCGAAGTGAGGGGGAGGCGAAACGTATCGGCGATACCGGTGGGGTTGCCGCCCGTGGCGATAATTACGGCATGTGCCTGCAGGGCCACGTTCTTGCGAGGGACATCAGCGAGCGCTTTCCGAAGCGAGCGGAGCTCCGATTTTCGGTCGTCGTGCTTTTTTGCCTTGAGCGCCCGCGCTGGACGGTCTATTTGGAGTGCCCAGCCTTCGGAAGCTTTGTGCGCCGAGGCAACGTAGGCTCCGCAGATTAAGGTGATACCTAGGCGGTCGCAAACGTTGAGAAGCGCGTCGCGCACCGATTCGGCGCGAAGGGAGCGCGGGTACAGCCAGCCTTCCTCGGAGGTTGTCATGATACCCAGCGAGGAGAAGAAACCCATAAGCTCTTGTTCGGGCTGGGGGCCCATGACGGATGTGACGAATGCTGGGTGGTTATACCGCTGAGGATCAATCGATTCGTTGGAGAGGTTGCAACGGCCGTTACCGGTCGCAAGGAGCTTGAGGCCGCAGGCGACATCGCGCTCAACGATGCAGACGCTTTTGCCAGCGCGTGCGGCCGTAATGGCGGCGGCGAGGCCTGAAGCCCCGCCGCCGATTACCAAGACGTCATAGAGGGCGCTCGCGTTCACTTAGGCCTCGTCGGTCTCGTGCGGGGTAATAGCCTCGACGGCAGAGACTGCCTTGGGCAACATGCCATCGGGCAGCGCGGTCTCGACCTCGCCCTTATCGCAGGCCTCGGCGAGTGCCGGATTAATGGGAAGCTGGCCCAAGATGTCGAGGTTATAGCGCTCTGCGACCTCGGGGAGCTTGCTCTTGCCAAAGACCTCGATCTTCTTGCCGCAGTCGGGGCACTCAATATAGCTCATGTTCTCGACAATGCCCAGAATGGGGACGTTCATCTTCTCGGCCATGTTGACCGCCTTGGCGACGATCATCGAGACCAGATCCTGCGGGCTCGTGACGATGACGATGCCGTCGACCGGCAGCGACTGGAAGACGGTGAGCGCGACGTCGCCTGTTCCCGGAGGCATGTCGACCAGCAGGTAGTCGATGGGGCCCCACGAGGTCTCGCTCCAGAACTGCCTAATGGCGCCTGCGATGACCGGACCGCGCCAAAGGACGGGGTCGGTCTCGTTTTGGAGCAGCAGGTTGGAGCTCATGACCTTGACGCCGTGCTCGGAGATTTCGGGCAGCATAAGGTTGCCAAGGGCATGGACGTGGCGTCCGCTCATACCGAACATCTTGGGGATAGAGGGACCGGTGATGTCGGCATCGAGGACGCCGACCTTGTGGCCGTGACGGGCAAGCTCGGTGGCGATGGCGCCGGTGACAAACGACTTGCCGACACCGCCCTTGCCGGAAAGCACGGCGATGACGCGCTTGACCTCGGACAGCGTGTTCTCCTCAAATTGCGATGGCGACGTTTGTCCGCCGGCGGCCTGTGCGTGTTCGCAACCCATGTATGACTCCTTTGTATATGCTGGGGCCGGGGCCCCGCGATGTGACACGAGCGTCATTGTACCCTCGTTTGCGAGCGGGAGTCATTTGCGATGCATTTGGGCCGAGTGCGCTTGCAATATGATGGGCCCAAGCGAATGGGCGGGCTTACTGAACTTTGCTGGCGAACTCGAGGTACTGCATGCGCTGCAGCTTGTCGATCGTCGAGGCGTATGGGCTGTCTTCCGATTCCAAGTCGTAGCGCAGCCCGTCGGCACCGAGATAGCCGGCGACATTGATGGTGGGCACATCTGACCTTGTCGCAAGCAGGGCCTTTTGGTAATTGGTGAGCGGGGCGCCGATCTTATTAAGGGTAATGGCTGCAATCTCGTTTGCCCCGACGGTGTCGTAGACGTTGAGCTCGGTATTGCCGGCGATCTCATAGTTAGCCCAGACGAGATATGTCGACTGATAGATACGGAAAGCGTGGCTTGCCGTATCTTCCTGAGGGTACAGCTCGTCGTTGAGAGTCGTTGCGGCGCTCGGCTGATGGTCGCCAAAAAAGACAAGAACAACCGGTCTGCCGATGTTGCGGAGCTCGTTGATAAAGTACTCGAGGTCCCGGTCGGATGCGTTGATGCAGGTGAGATAGGTGTTGAGCGCGCTGTTGGCGCCTTCGCTGGCTCCCTCGACCCAATAGTTTGTCAGCTCTTCGGCGGGAACGGTGCCATAGTCGTAGCCGCCGTGATTTTGCATCGTGACGTCAAAGATGAACTGCGGCGCTTCGTCGGTTCTAAGCAGGTCGAGTATCTTGTCGTAGGTGGCGTAGTCGCATACGCCGGCATGGTAATAGGGCGCACCTTCGAAATCGCCGATTGAAAGAAAGTCTCCAAAGCCCAGCTGCTGATAGATTTTATCTCGATGGTAGTTGACGGGGTTTTGCGGGTGCATAGCGGTAGTGGTATACCCAAGCTCTTTAAGGTCCTTTGCCAGGCTGTTTACGCCATTCATCTGATACAGCTGATAGGGGATCTTGCCTAATCCGACAAAGGCCGTTGTCGCTCCGGTCAAAAATTCGAATTCGGAGTTCGCCGTTCCGCCACCGGCGACCGAAGCGAGCATGGTGCCGCGAACAAGTGTGTCGGGAAGCGAGTTGTAGAATGCGGGGCCGGAGTACCCGGCCGCCTGGAGCTGCTCAAAGCACGAAAGGTCGCTAAAACTCTCGTTCATGATGGCAACAATCGTCGGCTTGATTTCATTGAACTGGGCAACGGCCGCCGCGCGCTGTTCGCTCGAGCCATATGTGCTGTCGTAGACGGCGGCGAGCTCCTGCTCGATGCTCTGCGCCTCATCGGGCGTATAGTCTTCGGGCTTCTCAATGGGCAACTCGTTGACCATTTCGGTGAACGAAGTGATAAAACCCTGAGACGCATACGTGGTGATGGGCTGCCAACGGTCAAATCCAAAATCCAGCGCCTGCTCCAAGTCGATGTTGGAAAAGCCTGAGAGCCCCACAACGGTCACTAGCAGAAAAGCACAGAGGTTAGCGGCGATAGCGGGGAAGACATGGGTGGGCGTACGGAGCTTTCGCGGTCGGATGAGCGAAAGAAGCCCCAGGGAAATCTCCAGCAGGGCGAGAGAGGTTACGATTCCGGCGGTAAAGGTAAACTCGTATCCCTCGCTCACTTCCATTGCGGTGCCAAGGGCCAAGATATCGCTTGGCAGGATGGCTTCGCCTTTAAACGTTATGACGAAGTGCTCGGCAATGCCAAGGACGCAACAGACGACGGGCACGAGGACCATGACGCCTCCATGACGCTGTCCCAGCAAATAAAGGGAGAGCAGAACCGTCGCGAGCAACCCGACGGAAAACCCGAATGAGTTGGCGGGAATGCGATAGAACGTTTCGTTGCAGGCAATTTCGAGTGAAACGAACGAGAGCGCTGAAACAGCGGCGATGACAAGGATGTCACGGCAAATACAGGCAACCGTTCCCGTCGCAAGGTCGGTTTGGTCGATAAGTCCCGAAACCAAGGGCTCGACAAGAAGCATGACGGCGGCAGCACCGAGCGCCGAATAAGAAAGGACCCATAGGGAGCTGCCCTCATTTACGAGCAATTGATTCGTAACCCATGCAGCTGCCACGCCGAGCGGGATGAGGAGCGTCGCGCACCAAAAGACGCGGGCAATGGGTGGCTTTTCGTTGCGTTTGATTGAAAAATACACGCGCACGACGACGGCGGCCACGATAAGGACGGCGATGAATATGGGCAGATTGGCCATGTCGCTCGAAGTGATTTCAAGGGGGATATCTTCGGTCATGGACGTTCCTCTGGTATAGCAAATTAAGTTCAGTATTAGATTACTGTAACCTTTCCACGGCATTTCGAGAAACAAAGCGCCCGATACGCAAAGCTAAAGGTCTGCGAATCTTGTATTACGAACACCTGTGCGCGTCGAGTGCGCTAAACTCATCGGCAGTATGATTCGATGCAATAGGAGGCAAGGAGCTTCCATGTCTGATTCTTCTATCGTTATTCGCGGCGCCCGTGAGCACAACCTCCGTGATATCGATGTTTCCATTCCGCGTGACCAACTCGTGGTCATTACCGGTCTTTCTGGCTCGGGCAAGAGTTCGCTGGCATTTGACACTATCTATGCCGAGGGCCAGCGTCGATACGTCGAGAGTCTTTCGAGCTATGCGCGCCAGTTCTTGGGACAGATGGACAAACCCGACTTGGATTCAATCGACGGCCTTTCGCCGGCGGTGTCGATCGACCAAAAGACGACGTCTAAAAACCCTCGCTCGACGGTTGGCACCGTAACCGAGATTTATGACTATCTGCGCCTGCTGTTCGCCCGTGTGGGCACCCCGCACTGTCCCGAATGCGGCCGTGTCATTGAGCGCCAGACGACCGACCAGGTTGCCGACAAGGTCTTGACGGCGGGGGAGGGCCGCCGCGCGTTTGTGCTGGCACCGGTGGTGCGCGGGCGAAAAGGCGAGTACACCAAACTGTTTGAGGATCTTCGCGCCGAGGGCTTTAGCCGCGTGCGTGTCGACGGTGAAGTGCGCTCGCTCGACGATCCGATCGATCTGGACAAGAAGTTCAAGCACGATATCGAGGTCGTGGTCGACCGCATCGTGATCCGTGAGAACTCTCTGGGCCGTATCGCCGAGTCTGTTGAGCAGGCGACCGTGCTGGCGCACGGCAATGTGAACGTATACTTGCTGCCCGACCGCGACGCTCCCGAGGGGACCGAAGGCGAGTTGCTGGAGTATTCGCTGGCGTTAGCGTGCCCGGAGCATGGGCACTCCATCGATGACCTGCAGCCGCGTGATTTCTCGTTCAACGCGCCCTATGGCGCGTGCCCAGAGTGCGATGGCCTGGGCCTTAAGAAGACGGTCGATGCCGAGGCCCTAATCGAAGACCCCTCGAAGTCGATCGCCGACGGGGTCTTTGGCAGCCTGTTTGGCAACTCTAACTACTATCCACAGATTTTCGCTGCGGTCTGCAAACACTTTAAGGTGAGCGTCGATACGCCGTGGGAGGATCTGCCTCCGCGGGTGCGTCGCGCGTTTTTAGACGGCATGGGCGACCAGAAGATTTCGGTCGACTATCAAAAGCTCGATGGGCGCCGCAGCCAGTGGGACACCAAGTTCTCGGGCGTGCGCAATATCCTGTACGAGCGCTATACCGAGACGACGAATGAGAACACCAAGGCGCGCTTGGAGAAGTACATCCGCGAGGAGCCGTGCTCGAGCTGCCACGGCGCTCGTTTGCGCCCCGAGATGCTCGCCGTCACCGTGGGCGGCAAGTCCATTTACGAGGTCTGCTGCCTATCGTGCCGTGAGTCGCTCGAGTTTTTTGAGGGCCTGGAACTCACCGAGCGCCAACAGTTTATCGGCGGGCGCATCGTCAAGGAAATCCTGGAGCGCTTGCGTTTTCTGGTCGATGTCGGACTCGACTATCTGACCCTCGATCGTGCCTCGGCGACGCTTTCCGGAGGCGAGGCCCAGCGCATTCGCCTGGCAACGCAGATCGGCGCCGGCCTCATGGGTGTCCTGTACATTTTGGACGAGCCATCGATTGGCCTCCATCAGCGCGATAACGAGCGCCTGATCAAGACGCTTGAGCGCCTACGCGATATCGGCAATACCGTCATCGTCGTCGAGCATGATGAGGATACGATTCGTGCTGCCGACTATGTGATCGACATGGGCCCCGGCGCGGGCGTGAACGGCGGACACGTAGTCGCGGCGGGAACGCCTGCCGATATCATGGCGCGTCCCGAGTCGATGACGGGCGCTTATCTGACCGGCAAACGAATGATCCGGGTTCCCGATGAACGCCGCAAGCCCGGTCGCGGCTGCCTTAAGATCACGGGCGCCCGCGCCAACAACCTCAAAAACGTTACCGCCAAGATCGAGTTTGGTACGCTTACGGTCGTTACCGGCGTGTCGGGATCGGGTAAGAGCTCCCTGGTTACCGACACTATCGCACCTGCCCTTACGAATGCCATTCACCGTTCGACGCGCCCTGTGGGTCCGTATAAGAAAATCGAGGGCATCGAGTGTATCGATAAGGTTATCGATATCGACCAGTCGCCGATTGGCCGCACGCCGCGTTCCAACCCTGCTACGTACATTGGCCTGTGGGATGATCTTCGCGCGCTGTTTGCGAGTACGCCGGAGTCGAAGGCGCGCGGCTACTCGCCGGGACGTTTCTCCTTTAACGTGAGCGGCGGTCGCTGCGAAGCATGCAAGGGCGACGGACAAATTAAGATCGAGATGCACTTCCTTCCCGATATCTATGTCCCCTGTGAGGTCTGCGGCGGCAAACGCTATAACCGCGAGACGCTTGAGGTCACCTACCGTGGTAAGACTATCTCGGACGTGCTCGACATGAGCGTCACCGAGGCACTGGCCTTCTTTGGGAATATCCCGCAGATTAAGCGCAAGCTCCAGACGCTGTACGATGTAGGCTTGGGCTACGTGAGCCTGGGCCAGCCCGCTACGACGCTCTCGGGCGGCGAGGCGCAGCGTGTGAAGCTCGCCAAGGAGCTTCATCGACGCCAGACGGGCAAGACGTTCTATATTTTGGATGAGCCGACGACCGGCCTTCATTTTGAGGACGTCCGCCAGCTGCTCGATGTGCTGCAGCGCTTGGTCGATGCGGGCAACACGGTGCTGGTGATTGAACACAACCTTGATGTCATCAAGGTTGCCGACCGCCTGATCGATATGGGCCCCGAGGGCGGTAACGGCGGCGGAACCGTCGTGGTTTCGGGCACACCGGAGCAGGTTGCGGACTGTCCGCAAAGTTATACGGGCAAGTTTTTGGCGCCGTTGCTCAGGCGTGACCGGGAGCGTCAGGCTCAACTTGATGCTCAATAAATAGGCGATTCAGTTTATGGGCGCCATCGACTCCTTGTGATTCGATGGCGCTTGCTGTGTCGAAGTGACGTATGCAGCCGAATTGGACATATACTTAATCCTTGCGTCCGAATGCGAGGGAAAGGATATGCCATGGCAAAGGCTGTAAAGACGCCAAAAACCAATGCGATGCGCGAGCTGGAAAGCGCCGGCATTTCCTATGTTCTACATACGTACGAAGACGATGGTGATGAGTCGGCGGGCCTGGGGGTCGCGATTTCGGAGCAGCTTGGCGAGGAGCCCGGACAAGGATTTAAGACCTTGGTCTGCGTGACGCCGTCCAACGACCATGTCGTGTGCTGCATCCCTGTTGCCGACGAGCTCGATCTAAAGTCCGCCGCGCGTGCCGCGGGGGAGAAGTCCTTGGCCATGATGCATGTGAAGGATTTGCTTGCGGCGACTGGCTACGTTCGCGGCGGCTGCAGTCCGGTCGGTATGAAAAAACGCTACCGGACGCTCATTGATGAGACATGTGTCCTTTGGGATACCATTTTTATTTCGGGAGGCAAGCGTGGTTATCAGCTTGAGCTTGCACCCGATGATTTAATTGCATTTTGCGGGGCGACGGTCGCCCCGATTACGAGAGAGGACTGAGCGATGCCGCAGGAAGAATTGAAGTGCGGAGCTCATTTTGCAAAAGAATCTGCGCCTCAGACACCCTCATCCGAAGCTTCTTCGTCGCGAGATGGCACTGATGATATGGGCTCGTCGGACTACTCCACGGTTGGTCGTTCCGCCGGGCTTATGACCATCCTGACCATCGTGTCTCGCGTCACCGGCTTTATCCGCACATGGGCAATGGCGGCCGCTATCGGCATGTCGCTGCTCTCGTCCTCCTATCAGGTCGCCAACAACCTGCCCAATATGCTCTACGAACTCGTGATGGGCGGCATGCTCGTGACGGCGTTTTTGCCCGTGTACATGGGCGTGAGGCGTGAGCAGGGTCGCGAGGCCTCGAACGAGTACGTGGGCAACCTGCTCGGTATTCTGCTATTGGTGCTGGGTGGCATTTCGTTGCTGGGGACCGTGTTCGCTCCGGGCTTTATTTGGACGCAATCGTTCCTTTCGGGTGACGGCGGCAGCATGGATACCGCTGCGTTCATGTTCCGTTTCTTCGCCATCCAGATTCTGTTTTATGGTTTGGGCTCGGTGTTCTCGGGCGTTCTCAACGCACACCGCGACTACTTCTGGTCGACGTTTGCCCCGGTCCTCAACAATGTGATCGTCATTGCGAGCTTTATGGGCTTTGCGCCCGTGTCCGCACAGTTTGGCGAACGTGCCGGCATCATCTTGATTGCGGCCGGTACGACCCTCGGTGTCTTTGTTCAGATGGCTTGTCAGATCCCCGCGCTTGGCAAGCACGGCGTGCATCCCCATATCCATATCGACTTTAAGGACCCCGCACTGCGCCAGACGATTGCGCTCGGTATCCCGACGCTGCTCGCTACGGTGTGCATGTTTGTCTCGACTTCTATCACGAACGCTGCCGCGCTGGTGGTCCAGCCCGAGACCGGTCCTTCCGTCATCGCCTATGCGCGCCTGTGGTACACGCTGCCCTACGCGCTGATTGCCGCCTCGCTTTCGACGGCGCTCTATACCGAGCTCTCTCACGACGCACAGGAGAAGGATTACGACAGCGTTCGCACGGGCATTTCGCGTGGCGTCGCCCAGATGCTGTTCTTCCTGGTTCCGTTCGCGCTGTACCTGATTGTCTTCGCGCGTCCGCTCAACATGATCTACTGCGCTGGCAAGTTCGATGAGTCCGGCGTGGCGCTGGTGTCCGAGTTCCTTGTCTACTTGGCGTTCTCGCTGCCGCTCTACGGCGTGGTCGTGCTGATGCAGAAGAGCTTCTCTGCCTTGCTCGACATGAAGCCCTATAGCCGCTATTGCCTGTATTCCGCCATCGGCCAGGCCGGCTCGGTTCTGCTGTTTGGCGTTGTGCTGGGCTTCGGTATGCCGGCAATCGCGCTTTCGTATGTCGTCGACTACGTGATCTTGGTCGGTTGCTCGCTGTGGTGGCTGCGTCGTCGTCTGCGTGGTCTTCAGGTTAAATCTATCCTGCATGGCGGTTTCTTTGGCCTTTTGCTCGGTGGCCTGGGTGCTGCCGCAGGCGCCGGCGTCATGTGGGCGCTTGAGCACTTTGTCGGGGCACTTGGCGGCTCGATTCTGATTACTCTTGGCTACGTTTGCGTTGCGGGTGTCGTCTCGCTTGCTGTTACCTTTGGCCTTGCCGTCGTCCTTAAGATGCCCGAGGTCTCGGCGCTGATTCGTCGCAAGTAGGTGCGCGTGGCCGGTCACGACAACATTCCAACGCTTGCCGAGCAGGTTTCGCGCGTTCCCACGCAGCCCGGCTGCTACCTTTGGAAAGACGCCAAGGGCGATGTCATCTACGTGGGTAAGGCGAAAAACCTGCGCGCCCGTATGCGTCAGTACGTGACGCTGCAGGACGAGCGCCAGAAGATCCCGCTGATGATGCAGCTGGTGGCGAGCTTTGACTATATCGTGGTGGAGACCGAGCACGAGGCGTTGGTGCTCGAGCGCAATTTGATTGGTCAGTACCATCCGTACTTTAACGTCGACCTCAAGGATGACAAGAGCTACCCCTTTATCGCCATTACAAAGGGCGACCTGTATCCCGCTATCAAATACACGCGTGAGCGTCATAAGCCGGGAACGCGCTATTTTGGACCTTATACCGATAGCCGCGCGGCACGTGAGACGATAGATACGCTGCGCAAGGTTATCCCCATCTGCTCCGCATCCTGTGCGGAGTGGCGTCGTTGTCGCCGTATCGTCGAGTCCCACAAGGGCGAGGAAGACATCGTCAATATGATTTGCGCGCAAAACGGGCGCCCCTGCTTTGACTACCATGTCGGGCGCGGCCCGGGTGCGTGTGTCGGCGTGATTTCCCCGGCAGACTATGCCAAGAACGTCAAGCGTGTCGAGCGCTTTTTGTCGGGCCATCGCAAGGATGTCGTCGATGAGCTGACCTCCGAGATGACGGATGCCGCTGAGGCGCTCGACTTTGAGCGCGCGGCACGCGTCAAACGTCGTTTGGAGGTCATCAGGGGTCTGGACGATCGTCAGCAAGTCGTTTTTCCCTCCAGTGTCGATATAGATGTCATCGGTTTCTATCGCGAGGAGACCATCTCCGCCGCTTGCGTCTTCGTCGTTCGCGAGGGCCGAACAGTTCGCACCTGCGAGTTCATTCTCGACAAGGGTCTTGATGTTGACGAGGAAGAGCTCCAGTCGGGCTTTCTTAAGCGCTATTACGACGAGACGGCTGATATTCCAGCTGAGGTCAACCTTTCCGTCGAGCTTGAGGATGCGGAAGCGCTGGGGGAGTGGCTTGCGGGCAAGCGTGAGCGTTCCTGCCATCTCCATAGGCCGCAGCGTGGCGAAAAGCACCGTCTGCTCGATATGGCATCCAAAAATGCGCGCCATGCCCTCATGCGCTACATGATGCGAACGGGGTACGCTGACGACCGCACCAATCAAGCGCTCCTGGAGCTCGAAAGTGCGTTGGCGCTGCCATCGCCGCCGTTGCGTATCGAGTGCTTCGATATCTCTACACTGCATGGCACCTTTACGGTCGCCTCGATGGTGGTGTTTACCAACGGGCGCGCCGACAAGAGTCAGTATCGTCGTTTTAAAATTCAGGCCGAATTGGACGAGGCAAACGACTTCGTGTCGATGTCCGAGGTTTTGGGACGACGTTATGCTCCCGAGCGCATGGCCGACGAGCGCTTTGGCTCGCGCCCCGATTTGCTCGTTGTCGATGGCGGTAAGCCGCAATTGACCGCTGCGATCAAGCAACTTGAGGCTCTTGGGCTCGATATACCAGTTTGTGGCTTGGCAAAGGCCGATGAGGAGGTTTTCGTGCCTTGGGACGAGACTCCCGTCGTGCTGCCGACCGGGTCCGCGTCGCTCTATCTAATTAAACAGGTGCGCGATGAATCGCACCGTTTTGCCATCACGTTCCATCGCGAATTGCGCGATAAAGCCATGACGGTTTCGGTACTCGATGACGTTCCAGGCGTGGGACCCACCAGAAAACGTGCCCTTATGCGCCATTTTGGCTCGATGAAGCGTTTGCGCGCGGCGAGCGAGCAAGAGATCGCGGAAGTTCGAGGCATTCCTGCCGATGTCGCCAAAGCGGTTCACGAGGCGCTCGTTGCATGGAATGCCGAGCGCGCCGAGGCGGCGGCAAAGCAATCCGAAAACTAAACACGCCTCTAAACAACTGATATACATGATTGCGTGATTTTCAATCATTTATTTCACGGCGATTACCAGCCGATTTCGGGTTTAATTAACGCTAAAACGTTTGACTAGCCATGGTGAACAACCCTGCTATCCTGCGGGTTGACGAAGACTGATATCTCACCTCGTCGATACATACTGTCTGGCGAATCGTTTGTCAATGAATTCGGTGAACGGTAGCAAATACCGTTCAAGCGTATGTATGTATCGGTCGCCGAGCGCGGCACCTCAGTTGGGTTCGTCGGTAGGTAAGGTATATATCGTCCGCAAGTTGCGCGGGGGCACGTCTAGGCGCTCCCGGGTAAGATTCTCTATTGATAGGAGAAGACATGGCCATCATCAACAAGGGTATGTCCAGGCGTTCGTTCCTCGGCCTCACCGGCAGCGTCGCTGCTGTCGCAGGGCTTGGTCTCACCGGCTGCGGTGGCAGCTCTAGCGACGAGGGTTCCGCTTCCGGTTCCACCGATTCCGCCAACCGTGGCGGCGGCGTGATCACCGCTGGTTCCGCTTACGCTCCGTCCAGCTTCGATCCCGCCAGCACCGGCTCCGCTGTGGGCCTGGGTGCTAACTGGCACGTCGTCGAGGGCCTCTACGGCATCGATTACCACGACTACAGCACCTTCAAAGAGCTCGCCACCGACGATCCCAAGTCTGTGGACGACACCACTTTCGAGGTCACCATCCGCAAGGGCGCCAAGTTCTCCGATGGCACCGAGGTCACCGCTGACGATGTCGTTGCCTCCTACACCGCTTGCGCCGCTTCCGCTACCTATGCTCCGTTCTTCCAGCCCTTCGAGTCCATCGAGGCCAAGGACGCCAGCACCGTGACGGTCAAGACCAAGGTCCCCAACTTCTCCCTGCTCAAGGATCGTCTGGCCATCGTCCGCGTTACCCCGGCCACCCAGACCGAGGAGGATCGCGCCAAGCAGCCGATCGGCTCCGGCCCCTGGATGTACGACTCTATCTCCGATACCGAGATCACCCTGGTTCCCAACCCCGAGTACAACGGTGAGTATGCTGCCGAGGATAAGAAGATCCAGTACAGCATCCTGACCGACCCCACCGCTCGCGTTACCGCTCAGCAGGAGGGCTCCACGCTCGTTATGGAGCTCGTTACCGCTGACGCCGTCGACCAGCTCGAGAGCGCCGGCTGCAAGATCGATAACGTTCAGGGTTTCGGCACCCGCTTCATCATGTTCAACGTCGCCAAGGAGCCTTGGAACAACGTCAAGGTCCGTCAGGCTGTCATGTATGCGCTCGACACCGAGAAGATGGTCAGCAACACCTTCGCCGGCCTTGCCACCGCTGCCAGCTGCTACCTGCCCAAGAGCTTCACCAACTATCATGAGGCTTCCACGGTGTACAAGACCGACGCCAAGAAGGCTAAGAAGCTCATCGAGGAGTCTGGCATCACCCCGGGTGCCATTACCCTGCGCACCACCGACAACGAGCAGATTAAGGGCATGGCCGCCCAGGTCAAGAATGACCTCGACGCTCTCGGCTTCGATGTGACCATCCAGACCGATACCTCGCCGGCCACCTACGCTGCCATCGACGGCGGCGAGGCCTACGATATCCTCCTTGCCCCTGGCGATCCTTCCTGCTTCGGCGCCGATCCCGACCTGCTGCTCAACTGGTGGTACGGCGACAACGTCTGGATGCAGACCCGTTGCCCGTGGAAGGAGTCCGCTGAGTGGCAGAAGCTCCACGGTCTCATGGACGAGGCTCTTGCCGCTGAGGGCGATGAGCAGCAGAAGAAGTGGAACGAGTGCTTCGACATCATTGCCGACAACGCCGTTCTGTACCCCGTTGTCCACGTCAAGACCGTCTCCGCTTCCTGGGACGATCCGTCCACTGCGCCCAACGGCGAGGCCCTCGATGGCTTCAAGGGCATCGGCACGACGAGCATGTCCTTCAGGGGCGTTGCGACCGTCAAGGCGTAAGACTCGCTTGAGTCTGTATGCAGGATGTCGGTCGTTGGGACCGTATCCTCATAGTTGAAACAAAGACCCGGGCGACCTCGATGTCGCTCGGGTCTTGTAATGAGTATCCGTACTCATATACCAGTTGGTCCTACCGACAAAAGAAAGGGGAGAGAACGTGAACAACTTGCTACGTTTGATTGGAAGGCGTCTTGTGGCGCTGCCGATCATGGCATTGGGCGTCACCGTCCTGGTGTTCTTCCTTATGTCGTTCTCCAAGACCGACCCCGCCTACACGGCGTTGGGTGACGGTGCCTCGCCCGAGGCGGTTGCCGAGTACCATGAGAAGTATGGTCTGGACGACCCCTGGCCTGTGCGCTACGTGCGCTATATGGGCGATTTGATCCATGGCGACATGGGCACCTATGGTGCTGCTCGCAACTCCGTTGCCAAGCGCATCTCCACGGCCCTGCCCGTCACGATGCAGCTGACCTTCATCGGCCTTGCCATCGGTGCGGTCGTTTCGTTTTTACTCGGCGTCATCGCGGCACTGTATCGCGACAAATGGCCGGACCAAGTGATCCGCGTCTTTTCCATCGCCGGCTTGGCAACCCCGTCGTTCTGGCTTGCCGTTCTGTTGATCCTGCTGTTCTCTTCCTACCTTAAGGTGCTTCCGGCATCGGGTGCTCTGCCTCACTTCACCACGAATCCGGCTGGCTATCTGGGACGTATGATCATGCCCGCTATCGCCTTGGCATTTCCGCTGACGGGCCAGATGACTCGTATCGTGCGTACCGCCATGGTCGAGGAGCTCGATAAGGATTATGTCCGTATGGCTCGCGGCGCCGGCGTTCCCGAGAAGGTCGTCGTCGGCATCAACGTTCTTCGCAATGCGCTGATCACCCCGGTCACCACCCTCGGTCTTAAGATCGGTTACCTCATGGGCGGCGCCGTCGTCATCGAGGTTATCTTCAACCTCCCCGGCATGGGCACCGCGATTCTGCAGGGCGTTCAGGGCAACGAGGCGAACCTGGTTCAGGGCGTCGTTATCGTCGTTGCTCTTGCCTTCATCATCATCAACATCGTGGTTGACATGCTCTACCTGCTCATCAACCCGCGCATCAGGACGGTGTAGATTATGGTAAAGATTCGAGAGAAGCAAACCGAGCAGCTCGAGAAGGCTGCCTCCAAGGGGCTCAAGCTCGGTGGCTGGAAGAAGATGACGCTGTCTTCTAAGATTGCCGCCGTCGTGTTGGTGCTGGTCGCCCTGACTGCGATTCTGGCGCCCCTTCTTGCCCCCTATAGCCCGGTCGAGATTTTTACGGCTCGCCAGGCTCCCGGCAACGGATTTATCTTCGGTACCGACGATAAGGGTCGCGACATTCTGTCGCGCATGCTCTACGGTGGTCGTTACTCGCTGATTATCGGCTTTGGCGCCACTGCCATGGCTCTGGTCTGCGGCTCGGTCGTGGGCGCCCTTGCGGCGGTTTCGCGCAAGGCCGTTTCCGAGACGATCATGCGTATCCTGGACATCATCATGTCCATCCCGGGCATCGCCCTCGCGGCCGTCTTCGTCTCCATCCTGGGCAACTCCGTGCCGTCGATCATCTTCGCCATCGGCTTTATGTACACTCCGCAGATTGCCCGTATCGTGCGCGCCAACATCGTGTCCGAGTACGGCGAGGACTATGTCCGCGCGGTCATCGTTTCCGGCGCCAAGGCTCCGTGGATTTTGATCAAGCATGTTCTGCGTAACTGCATCGCCCCGATCATGGTCTTCACCGTTACCCTGGTCGCCGACGCCATCATCTTCGAGGCCTCGCTGACCTTCATCGGCGCTGGTATCCAGGAGCCCACCGCTACCTGGGGCAACATCCTCGCCGACGCCCGCGGCGGCGTGCTCGCCGGCCGTTGGTGGCAGGCGCTGTTCCCGGGCCTGGCCATCATGATCACCTGCCTGGCGCTCAACATCCTCTCCGAGGGCATTACCGACGCCATGGCCGCTGCTCCCTCCGCCGCCCTGGATCCGACCGATTCCTCCAAGCGTCGCGAGGCCGACCTGCTGGTCTCCGACCCCGTTCGCGCCTACAAGGAGCAGGCCCAGTCCCTCTCCGCTCGCCTTGGCGCCCTGCGCGATGTCGAGCTCAAGCGTGACGATCGCCATGTGCCCGACGAGTCTGTTGAGCCGATCCTTTCGGTCCGCGATTTCTGCATTCAGTTTGAGCATCACGGTGATATCAACGTCGTCGACCATGTCAACTTTGACGTCCGTCCCGGCCAGACCATGGGCCTGGTGGGCGAGTCCGGTTGCGGTAAGTCCATCACCACGCTGGCCATCATGGGCCTGACCGACGATGACGAACATCTTTCCGGCGAGGTCCTCTGGGAGGGCCGCGACCTGCTCAAGATGAGCAAGAAGGAGTGGTTCGGCCTGCGCGGTACCGATATCGCTATGGTCTATCAGGACGCCCTGTCCTCGCTCAACCCCTCCATGCTCATCTCTGCCCAGATGAAGCAGCTCACCAAGCGCGGCGGCACCCGCAGCGCCGAGGAACTCCTGGAGCTCGTGGGCCTCGACCCCAAGCGTACGCTCGAGAGCTACCCGCATGAGCTTTCCGGTGGCCAGCGTCAGCGTGTCCTGATCGCTATGGCCCTTACCCGCGACCCCAAGCTGGTCATCTGCGACGAGCCCACGACCGCTCTGGACGTTACCGTCCAGAAGCAGGTCATCAAGCTGCTCAACGACCTTCAGGCCAAGCTCGGCTTTGCCATGATCTTCGTCTCGCATGACTTGGCGCTGGTCGCCGAGGTCGCCCATAACATCACGGTTATGTACGCCGGTCAGGTTATCGAGCAGGCGCCCACCAAGGAGCTGCTCACTAACCCGATCCACGAGTACACCCGCGGTCTTCTGGGCTCCGTTCTGTCCATCGAGAGCGGTTCGGGCCGCCTGCACCAGGTACCCGGCGCCGTTCCGAGCCCGCGCGATTTCCCCAAGGGCGATCGCTTCGCGCCCCGCTCGAGCCATCCGCGCATTGGCCTGGACACCCGTCCGGTCTTCAAGCGCGTGCCCGGCACCGAGCACTTCTATTCCGAGCTCCCCGACGAGGTGCTCAAGGCAAATGGTTTGACCCCTCACGCGGAGGTGATGTAGATGAGCGAGACCGCAGTCAACGGCGTCGAGCCGATCATCTTCCTTGATGACGTCCACGTCACCTTTAGGACCCGTACCGGCTCGATTCTGCACCCTAACCTGGTTCACGCCGTCCAGGGTGTAACGATTAGGCTCATGCCCGGTCAGACGATCGGCATCGTCGGCGAGTCCGGTTGCGGTAAGTCCACCACCGCCAACGTCATGTGCGGCCTGCAGGCCCCCACGAGCGGCAAGGTCTACTTTAAGGGCAAGGACGTTACCAAACGTACCGCCGAGGACCGTCGCCACATGGGTCGCGTCATCTCGGTCGTGTTCCAGAACCCGGCCACGGCACTCAACCCCCGCATGGTCGTTCGCGAGCAACTGCTCGACCCCATGCGCGTCCACAACCTGGGTACCGAGGCCGAGCAGGAGAAGCGCGTCAAGGAGCTCCTGGAGCTCACCGGTCTGCCCAGCTCCGCCGCCGAGGTTCTTCCCGGCCAGCTTTCGGGCGGCCAGCGCCAGCGCGTCGCAATTGCCCGTGCCCTGTCGTTGAACCCCGATGCCATCATCGCCGACGAGCCCACCTCGGCTCTGGACGTTTCGGTCCGCGCGCAGATTCTGAACCTGCTGACCGACCTTAAGAAGGAGCTCGGCCTGGCCATGGTGTTCATCAGCCATGACATCCAGACGGTCCGCTATATCTCTGACGACATCATCGTTATGAATGGCGGCAAGATCGTCGAGCAGGGCGAGGCCAAGCAGGTCTTCCAGCACCCTCAGGACCCCTACACCAAGATGCTGCTCGGTGCTGCGCCGTCGCTGCTGCATCCCAAGCTCGGCGAGTAGCCTCGCTTTCCCTCCCGTGCGCCCGGTTCCCTTGCCGGGCGCACCTCCGTTGCGATTTCGAAAGGTTGGGTTCACGAGCCATGCCAAGTGCTCAGGAGCTACAACAGCAATTTGGTGGGTATCGGGGCGCCATGCCCCGTCCATCAGATTTCGATCTCTTTTGGAAGGACCGCATGGCCGAGGCCGACGCCGTCGGGCTTGACTATGCGATCGAGACGGCATCGGTCACCGATGCCGTGACCTGCCAACTTTTCGACCTCTGGTATACCGGCATGTGTGGCGCTCGCCTGCATGCCAAGTACCTTAAACCCGTCTCGGACGAGCCCGTGCCATTGGTACTTCAGTTCCATGGATATCCGGGTGCAAGCCGCAGCTGGTTTGAGCAGGCGTCGTTTGCGGGCATGGGCATGGCACTCATCGCCCTCGACTGCCCCGGTCAAGGAGGTCCCTCCGAGGACATTGGTGGATTTGAGGGCACAACGGTCGCGGGCCATATCGTCGCCGGTATCGACGGCGACCCGGCCAACCTCTACTATGTCCGCTTGCACCAAGATATTCGCATCCTGTGTCGCATCGTTCGCGAGCTCGAGGGCATCAATCTTGCCCGTGTGTTTGTGAACGGCGCGTCGCAGGGCGGCGGTTTGGGCATTGCGACCTGTGCACTTAACAGCGAGCTTATCAATCGCGCCGCCATCCTCTATCCCTTCCTGTCGGATTTCCGCCTGGTCTGGGATTTGGATGCCGACGACATTGCCTACGAGGGCCTGCGCTATTGGTCTCGCTGGTTTGACGAGGACTCGACTCGTATCGACGAAGCCTATGCCAAGCTGGCGTACTTCGATTCCAAGAACTTTGCCCCTATGGTCAAATGCCCCGTGCTGTTTGGCACCGGCACAGCCGATACCGTCTGTCCTCCAGCGACGCAGTTTGCGGTCTATAACAACCTGACCTGTGAAAAGCGTCATGAGTTCTTTGAAGGCTTTGGCCACGAGGAGATTCAGGATTTTGACGATCTGATCATTCCGTTTTTCTGCAAGGGAGGGGAGGCTCATGTCTAAGTGCGAGAGCAATGTCAATGAGCTGATTGTCTCCGACCTTGTGGGGATTCCCGGAACGGTCTCGTCAAGGCTCGCTGATTTCCGGGATTGGCGCGGTGATGCTTCTGCGGATGTTTCCGAATTAGAGATAGCCGCTTCGGACCTTGAGGTTTGCGGGCCGAGTATTACGGCGATCGATTTCGCCAATCCGTATGCCCGCTACTCCGAGGTTTCCTTTGAGCTTGGTGGCGATGTGGTCCACGCACGTTTGATCGAGCCTGCCGGTCGCGCCCGAGCATCCGAGCTTGTGCCGCTATGTCTGATGTTTCACGACATCGACCGACCCGTGCGGGGATGGCATCACATGACGAGGTTTGCGGCCATGGGATATGCCGTGCTTGCGCTGGACGATGAGGCGATTGGATCCAGCGAGCTGCAGCAGGGGATTGCCTCTCCTGCTTTTGTCAAGCGCGTCCGTTGGGGTTGCGCGATGGCGAAGGTGGCGCGCAATCTTGATGGCGTGGACCCCGACCGCATCTTTGCATGGGGCGAGGGCCTTGGCGGCGGAGTCGCGCTGGCGATTTCTGCTCTGGACGAGCGGGGCCTCGCCTGCACGGCGGTTGCCAATCCAATTCCCGGTGGCCTCGAGGCGTTGTCGTCTCGGGTGCGTGGATCGGTGCTCATGGGCACATCGCTCATGGATGCCGTGAGTGATCCCAAGGGCCAGTTTGCCGTATTCAACGGTCTTGAGTGTGACCGGAGGCATATCATCTATGCCAAATACGCTCATGAGCGCATCAACGCGTTCGAAAACGAAGTCATCGACTTTTTTAACCAAACGTTCTACCCGTGTTCTTTGGCCTAGACGGCCTGGACACTGCCAACAAGAGTGGGTGGCATAGGGCCGCCCGCCAGACAACTAAGGAGATTCTTGTGGCAACTCAGAAATTCACCGGCGTTATCCCTCCCGTCGTTGTTCCCGATACCGAAGACCACCAGCTCGACGTTGCCTCCTTTGAGCGCAGCATCAACCGCATGATCGATGCCGGCGTCGATGGCCTGTTCTTCCTGGGCTCTTCGGGCGAGGTCGTTTTCTCCACCGATGAGCGTCGTCGCCAGATCATCGCCGAGGCCGTTCGTATCGTCGACCACCGCGTGCCCGTCCTGGTCGGCATCATCGATACCGAGACCGAGCGCATGATCGAGCACGGTAAGGTCGCTCAGGAGCTGGGCGCCGATGCGCTTGTCGCCACCTGCCCGTTCTATGCCCTGCAGGGCATGACCGAGGTCGAGGAGCACTTCCGCATCCTGCACGAGGAGCTCGACCTGCCCATCTTTGCCTATGACATTCCCGTCTGCGTTCACACCAAGCTCCCCTGGAAGCTCCTTGCCAAGCTCGGCGCCGAGGGCGTCCTTGCTGGCGTCAAGGATTCCTCGGGTGATGACATCTCGTTCCGCTATCTCGTTCAGGAGAACGAGAAGAACGGCCATCCGATGAGCATCCTCACCGGTCACGAGGTTGTTGTCGACGGCGCTTACCTCGGTGGCGCCGACGGTTCTGTCCCGGGCCTTGCCAACGTTGAGCCCGAGGGCTACGTGCGCCAGTGGAAGGCCGCTCAGGCCGGCGACTGGGCTACCGTCAAGGCCGAGCAGGATCGCCTCAATGAGATTTCGCACATCTGGGACGTCACCTCGGGCGTCCAGGGCTATGCCGGTGGCGTCGGCGCCTTCAAGACCGCTATGAACCTCATGGGCATCTTCGACAGCCCGACCATGCCGCGCCCGGTGAAGGCCATGACCGGCGAGAACGTCGAGGCGATTAGGAAGGTCCTTCAGGACAACGGTCTCCTGTAAAGCTTCCCAGGCACCCGACCTCGCCGTTCAACCGTGTGGCCATGACCCATTAGGTCAATGGCCACACGGTTTCTCGGCGATCTCGGACACCTGGAAAACCTTTACTGCGCTGTGACGGCTAGCCTGACGGCGCATTTCCTGTAGTTGTTTTTATCTCCGAAGGAGAGCGACATGGAGAACAAGTACGTCTGCTCTGTCGATATCGGCGGAACTAAAATTGCGACTGCCATCATGGAGTACCCGGCTGACGGTAGTGTGCCCCATCCCGTTTTTGAGGCCGAGGTTCCTACCGAGGCCCAGGAGGGCGGCGAGGCCGTCTTCCAGCGTATCGAGGCGTCTATCAAGGCCGCTCTTGAGGCGAATCCCGATGTCGAGGTTCTCGGTGTCGGTATCGGTGCCGCAGGCGTCGTCGATCCCAAGACGGGCACCATTGCTTATGCCAATGAGATCATGCCCGGCTGGTCCGGCGTTCAGTTGGGGCCGCGTCTGCGCGAGGACCTTGGTCTTCCCGTTGCCGTTGTGGGCGACGTGCAGGCTCATGCTCTGGGCGAGGCCCACTGGGGCGTCGGCAAGGGCAAGTTCTCCGTCTTGTGCCTGGGAATCGGTACGGGCATCGGTGGCGCATATGTCGAGAACGGCCGCGTGATGCAGGGCTTCCATGGTGCTGCCGGTCATATGGGCCACATCGAGTGCTCGGCTGCCGCCGGCATTCCCTGCGCCTGCGGGCGTTCCGGCCATCTTGAGTCTGTTGCTTCGGGCACCTCGATTGGCCGTATGTACGACGAACGCTTCGGTCGAGTTGACCCCAGCCGTCCTTCGGTCGGTCGCGACGTGAACGACCTGTGTCGTGCTGGCGACGCAAAGGCGACCGAGGTCATCCATGATGCCGGCTTTGCGTTGGGTGCCAGCTTGGGCTCGCTCGCTAACATCCTGGACCCTGAGGTCATCGTGCTTTCGGGCGGCGTAATTCATCAGGGTCCCGATTGGCGTTCGCAGACGTGGAAGGATTCGGTGCACGAGGGCTATGCCAGCCAGGCGCTCGATCCGCTCCAGGACACGCCGATTCTCATCGGGTCTCTGGAGGGCGATGCTCCGCTCATCGGTGCCGCCGAACACCTTCTTGCGTCGTTGAAGTAAACATAACTACCAAGTGCGCCTTCTGAGGTGCCGCAGATTGACGCGAAAGAGGAGCGAAGCGTACTTCGGTACGCGAGCGACGGTTTGAACGTCAAGGTGCGGTGTCTCAGAAGGCTGTTTTGAGAAAGGTTGAGTCGCACATGACCGTTGATCCTTTGATTCAATCCCTGAAGGGTAAGCTCGTCGTGAGCGTTCAGGCGTATATGGGCGAGCCGCTTCGTACGCCCGAGACCATGGCTCAAATGTCTCGCGCTTGCGAACTCGGCGGCGCCGCCGCCATTCGCTGCCAGGGCCTTGCCGACATTGCCGCCATTAAGGGTCGCTGTGAGGTTCCTGTTATTGGCCTATGGAAGGATGGACACGAGGGCGTTTACATCACGCCGACGCTGCGTCACGCCCGCGCCTGCGTTGCTGCTGGTGCCGATATCGTGGCGATCGACGCCACCGATCGTCCGCGCCCCGATGGCAAGACGGTCGAGGATACCTTCCGTCCGCTGCACGAGGAGGGTGTGCTCCTGATGGCGGATTGTGCCACCATCGAGGACATTCGCCGTGCGGTTGATATGGGCTTCGACCTGGTATCTACCACGCTCTCTCACGGTGTCGCCGCCATCGACTGCACCATGGCCGATGGCCCCGACCTGCCGCTCCTGCGTCAGGCGACCGAGGAATTCCCCGGCCTTCCCATCATTTGCGAGGGTCGCGTGCATACGCCCGAGGAGGCTCGCGCCGCGATCGATGCTGGCGCCTGGGCCGTTGTCGTCGGCACCGCCATCACGCACCCCACGAGTATTACAAGTTGGTTCAAGGCTGCGCTTGAGGCGTAAGACAGGCCTCGTATCCGCTCGGGGCGGTATACTCAATAAAGGCAATTGACCGCGCGGGATCCGGGTTGCTGGGTCCCGCGCTTGTTTTCGGGAGGCAGCACATGCAAAAGGGAGATGCCATGGATGCGGCGGAGCGCTCGGAGCGCATCCCCGATATCGTCATCATCACCGGAATGTCCGGATCGGGCCGCACGCAGGCCATGCACGTGTTCGAGGACATGGGCTATTTTTGCATCGATAACCTGCCTCCGCGTCTGATCGCCCAGCTTGCCGAGCTCGTCGGCATTAATACGGGCGTGGGCAGGCATCTCGCCGTCACCTGCGATTTGCGTAGCCAGGGCTTGTTCGATGAGCTGCTCGATGCGGTCGCCGCGCTCGAAGAGCGCGAGATGAGCTGCGACATCGTGTTCCTGGAGGCTTCTGACGAGGTGCTGATTCGTCGCTACAGCGAAAATCGCCGCCGTCATCCCATTGCCAAGCCGGGGGAGACTACGGCCGATGCCATTCAGCGCGAGCGCCTTCAGCTGCAGGGCGTGCGCGATCGAGCCGATATGATTATCGACACGAGTCGTCTGCGCACCTCTGCGCTGCGCAACAAGCTACGTATGGCATTTTCCGAGCTGTCCGACCAACAGCTCATGGACGTCCATGTGTTCTCGTTTGGCTTTAAGCACGGCATGCCCGTCGAGGCGGACATTATGATCGACGTCCGCTTCCTGCCCAATCCGTTTTACGATCCCGAGATGCGCACGATGACCGGTCTCGATAAAAAGGTCTCCGATTTTGTTCTGGACCACCCCAAGACGCAGGAGTTTTGGAAGGCTTGGACACAGCTGCTCGATACGGTGATGCCGGGCTATATCGCGGAGGGTAAGCCGCAGCTTTCTATCGCCATCGGCTGCACGGGCGGACAGCACCGTAGCGTCGCCATTGCCGAGGCCACGGCCCGTTACCTGGAAGGCGCCCAGTATCACGTGAGCATCTCCCACCGCGACCTGTCGCGCGCCAACACGAAGGCATAGGCCTGCATGTCGTTTACCGCTGAGGTGCGCGACGAGCTTGCGCGCTGCGAACCCGAATGTGAATACTGCGATTTGTCGACGCTTGCCGCCCTGACGCGTGTGAGCGGTACGCTTTCGTTGGCCGGCTCCGGGCGGTATCGTTTGACGGTCGCGACCGAGACGGGAGCCGTCGCGCGCACGATGATCACGCTGACGCATCGCATCCTTAAGCTCAAAACGGAATTCACCGTTCGTAAATCGGTCTTGCATAAGGTCCGTAACTATCTCATTACCCTGCCCGATCAACCCGACTTGGACAAGGCTCTGGTGCTGCTGGGCATTCTAGACCGCAGAGGAGGGCTCGTCGCTGGTGTTCCCCGACACATCGTTGCCCGTCCCTGCTGCAGGCTTGCCTACATCCGCGGCGCGCTCATCGCGGGCGGCTTCGTGGCCGATCCACGCGGCGATTTCCATTTGGAGATCGCGGTGCAGGGCGAGCAGTATGCCCGGGGACTTTGCGACCTGTTGGGGCAGATTGGGGTCCATGCTCGTGTTAATGCGCGGCGGGGGTCATATGCCGTGTACATTAAGAGCGCCGAGGAAATCGAGCATCTATTAAAGCTGATTGGTGCCAAGCGCAGCGTTGCCGAGATTGAGGAGGCGCGCGCGGTCAAGTTGGTTAAGAACGATGTGAACCGTCGCGTGAACGCCGAGCTCGCCAACCAGACCAGAAGCGCCGGTGCTGCCCAGCATCAGCTTGCGCTTATCGATGAGCTCGAGCAGCGCGGCCTTCGCGATGCGCTTCCGGATGCCTTGGCGGTCTTTTGCGACCTGCGCGAGCGCTATCCCGATCTGTCGCTGCGTGATTTAGGGGAGATGGCTGACCCTCCCTTGTCGAAGTCGGCCCTCTACCATCGAGTTTTGAGGCTTGAAAAGCTCATTGAAGCAAACAGGTAGTTTATAGTATCGACTTATATACGGATTTAGCTGCTATTTTATTCTTTAAAACGTTTTAACGTAAATTTGATTTTCAATTTCGACTATTCTCGTGAAATTCAAGTCAAAAAAAAGGTATATTAGGCGAGTGGTTAGTTTGTGGGCCTCAACGGCGGGCGCTGTAGCTTGCGGGGGCCTTACGAAAGGAGACACAATGGCAGTAAAGGTTGCTATTAACGGCTTCGGTCGCATCGGTCGTCTGGCCTTCCGTCAGATGTTCGGTCATGAGGGCTCCGAGATCGTCGCTATCAACGACCTCACCTCTCCCGATATGCTCGCTTACCTGCTGAAGTACGACTCCACGCAGGGCAACTATGCTCGCGATCACGAGGTCGTTGCTGGCGAGGATTCCATCACCGTTGACGGCAAGGAGATTAAGATCTACAAGGAGGCCGACGCCAACAACCTGCCTTGGGGCGACCTCGACGTCGACGTCGTTCTCGAGTGCACCGGCTTCTACACCAGCAAGGCTAAGGCTCAGGCTCACATCAACGCTGGCGCCAAGAAGGTCGTCATCTCCGCTCCGGCCGGCAGCGATCTGCCCACCATCGTGTACAACGTCAACCATGAGACGCTGACCGCTGAGGACAACATCATCTCCGCTGCTTCCTGCACCACCAACTGCCTCGCCCCGATGGCCAAGGGTCTTAACGACTTCGCTCCCATCGTGTCCGGCATCATGACTACCATTCACGCCTGGACTGGCGACCAGATGCCGCTCGACGGCCCGCAGCGCAAGGGCAACAAGCGTCGTAGCCGTGCCTGCGCCGTTAACATCGTCCCCAACACCACCGGTGCTGCCAAGGCTATCGGCCTGGTTCTCCCCGAGCTCAACGGTAAGCTCATCGGTGCCGCCCAGCGCGTCCCGACGCCGACCGGCTCCATCACCAACCTCTACGCTGTCGTTGACAAGAAGGTCACCGTCGACGAGGTCAACGCTGCTATGAAGGCTTACGCTGCCACCATCTCCGAGACATTCGGTTACAACGAGGACGACATCGTCTCCACCGACATCATCGGCGAGACCCACGGCTCCATCTTCGACGCCACTCAGACCATGTGCTCTGACCTCGGCAACGGCCAGACCCTCGTTCAGGTCACCTCTTGGTACGACAACGAGAACTCCTACACCTCTCAGATGGTCCGCACCATCAAGTACTTCGAGAAGTTCGTTGCTTAATTTAGCTTTTAGCGAATAGCTCGTTGAGCGTCTAAAGAAGGGCGCGGCCTTATAGGGCTTACACCCTAGGGTCGCGCCCTTTTTATAGGAAATCGTCTGCCGTAATGGGAGGCAGACACGTACGAAAGGTAGAAGCAAACATGGCCTTTACCAAGAAGACCGTCCGCGACATCGATGTCGACGGCAAGCGCGTTCTCGTCCGCGTTGACTTTAACGTGCCTATCAAGGATGGCGTCGTTGGCGATACCACCCGCATCAAGGCTGCCCTGCCCACCATCAACTACCTCGTTGAGCACAACGCTCGCGTCATCCTCATGAGCCACCTCGGCCGTCCCGATGGCACCGGCTTCCAGCCCGAGCTCTCCCTTGAGCCTGTCGCCAAGAAGCTCGCTGAGCTCTCTGGTCTCGATGTTGCCTTTGTCGCCGACACCTACGGCGAGAAGGCTGCTGAGGCTGTTGCCGCCGTCGAGCCGGGCAAGGTCCTCGTTCTCGAGAACGTCCGTTTTGACAAGCGTGAGAAGAAGAACGATCCCGAGATCGCCAAGAAGCTCGCTTCCTATGGTGACGTCTTCGTTCTCGATGCTTTCGGTACCGCTCACCGCGCCCAGGGTTCCGTCGTGGGTCCCGCCGCTTACCTGCCTGCCGTCGCCGGCTTCCTGCTCGAGAAGGAGGTCGACACGCTGACCGGCATCTTCGCCGAGCCCGAGCGCCCCTTCGTCGCTATCGTCGGCGGTTCCAAGGTTTCCTCCAAGATCGGCGTTCTCGATCACCTCATCGACTCCGCTGATACCCTGATCATCGGTGGCGGCATGGCCTACACCTTCTTCCTGGCTCAGGGCCTGACCGTCGGTCAGTCCCTCAAGGAAGAGGACTGGGTCGAGCGCGCTGGCGAGATGCTCAAGAAGGCCGAGGAGAAGGGCGTCAAGATCCTGCTCCCCATCGACAACCGCGTTGCCGATCACTTTGGCGAGGACGCTGTCCCCGAGGTTGTCGCTTCCGACGCTATCCCCGACGATCGTGAGGGCATGGACATCGGCCCCAAGACCGAGGAACTTTACGCCGAGGCCGTCAAGGGTGCCAAGACCGTGTTCTGGAACGGCCCCATGGGTGTCTTCGAGTTCGACAACTTCGCTCACGGCACCCAGGCTATCGCCGAGGCCGTCGCCGAGGCCGACTGCACCTCGATCATCGGCGGTGGCGACTCTGTCGCGGCTGTCAACAAGTTCAACCTGGCCGACAAGATGAGCTGGATCTCCACCGGTGGTGGCGCTTCCATGGAGCTCGTCGAGGGTAAGGCCCTGCCCGGAGTGGAGGCGCTTCTCGATGCCTAATCGCACCCTTCTTATCGCTGGTAACTGGAAGATGAACAACGACGTCGCTGAGGCCGCCAAGCTCGCCGACGAGCTGGCTCAGGCTCTGCCCGAGGTTCCGGCTGGCGTCGAGGTGCTCGTCTGCCCTCCGACCATTGACATCACCACGGTTCATGACCGCATTCAGGCTGCCCCCATCGCCCTCGGTGCACAGAACGTGTACTGGGAGGCCAAGGGTGCCTTCACCGGTGAGTCCTCTTGCGACATGCTCAAGTCCGCTGGCTGCACCTACTGCATCATCGGCCACTCCGAGCGTCGCGACTACTTCCACGAGACCGACGAGGACCAGAACAAGAAGGCCAAGGCCCTCGTTGCCGCCGGTCTTGTTCCCGTCTTCTGCTGCGGCGAGTCCCTCGAGGTCCGCGAGGCTGGTACCTATGTCGAGCACGTCGTGAACCAGGTCAAGGCTGGCCTTGCTGGTCTTGAGATCACCTGCCCCAAGCAGGTCGTCGTCGCCTACGAGCCCATCTGGGCCATCGGCACCGGAAAGACCGCTACCGCTGAGGACGCCCAGGAGGTCTGCGGCGCTATCCGTGAGACCCTCAAGGAGATGTTTGGCGAGGAGCTCGCCGACGGCATCCGCGTCCTGTACGGTGGTTCCGCTAAGCCCGGCAACATTGCCGAGCTCGTCGCCAAGCCCGACGTTGACGGCGCCCTCGTGGGCGGCGCTTCGCTCAAGGCTGCCGACTTCGCCTCTATGGTCGTCAAGGCAGGCGAGTAGGACATATGGCACAGCGTCATCTTCCTGCACTCCTGATCATCATGGATGGCTGCGGCCTTGCTCCGGCTGATGGCGAGAACGCCGTCGCCGCTGCCAAGACGCCCTTCCTTGATAGCCTGTACGCTCAGTATCCCCACACCACGCTCGGCGCTTCGGGCGAGGACGTGGGCCTTCCCGACGGTCAGATGGGCAACTCCGAGGTAGGCCACCTCAACATCGGTGCCGGCCGCATCGTGTTCCAGGAGCTTTCGCGCATCAATAACGCTATCAAGGACGGCTCCATCGCCAAGAACGAGGTCTTCGTTAAGGCTATGGACGATGTCAAGGCCGAGGGCAAGACCCTGCACCTCATGGGCCTTATGAGCCCTGGCGGCGTTCATTCTCACATGAACCATGTCGAGGCCCTGGTCAAGATGGCTGCCCAGCATGGCGTCAAGACCGTTCGCGTCCACGCCTTTATGGATGGTCGCGATGTCGACCCGCAGTCCGGTGCCGGCTACATGAGCGAGTTCTGCGCCTTCCTGGCTAAGATTTCCGAGGAGACCGGTTGCGACGCTCGCGTCGCCACCGTTTCGGGCCGCTATTGGGCCATGGACCGCGACAACCGTTGGGAGCGCATCCAGCGCGCCTACGACGTCATGGTCAATGCATCCGATGCCGATACCGATCCCGTGGCCGGTATCAAGGCCTACTACGAGAAGGACCCGCGCGGCGACGAGTTCGTCGAGCCCTTCGCTGCCCACAACGAGGGCATCCACGAGGGTGACGCGGCCATCTTCTTCAACTTCCGTCCCGACCGCGCCCGTCAGATGACCCGCGTGTTCACGGACAAGGAGTTCGACGGCTTTGAGCGCGAGCAGATCAAGCTCTCGCACTTTGTGACGATGACCGAGTACGATCCGACGTTTGACGTCGAGGTCGCCTTCCCCAAGACGTTCCCCGAGAACGTTCTGGCCGACGTCATCGCAGCCAATGGCTTGAAGCAGCTGCACACCGCCGAGACCGAGAAGTACGCTCACGTGACGTTCTTCCTCAACGGTGGCATCGAGGGGCCCAAGGAGGGCGAGGAGCGCGTGCTCGTCGCTTCCCCCAAGGTCGCTACCTACGATCTGCAGCCCGAGATGAGCGCTCCCGAGGTTACTGAGAAGCTCGTCGCCGCAATCAACGAGGATCGCGCTGATTTCTACATCGTGAACTTCGCGAACTGCGACATGGTTGGTCACACCGGTGTCTTCGACGCCGCCGTTAAGGCCGTCGAGGCTGTTGACGATGCTCTGTCCAAGGTTGTCCCGGCGATTCTCGCTAAGGGCGGCTTTGCGCTGATTACCGCCGACCATGGCAACGCCGACCACATGTTTGACGTTGCTTCCGACGGTTCCAAGCATCCGTTTACGGCTCACACCACCAACCGCGTGCCGTTCATCATCGTTGATGATAAGGCCAAGCTCACCGGTATCGAGGACGGCCGTCTTTCCGATATCGCTCCGACAATGCTCACCATGGCTGGTATTGAGCCTTCCGCCGAGATGACGGGTCGCGTGCTCGCCACCGAGGCCTAATAGAAAACAAATACCGTTTTCTAGTAAGGGGGTTGTCCACAACCGGACGACCCCCTTTTTGGTATTTCTGCCATTTCTAACCCGTCCCTAAATGGCAGGTGGGGGAGTGTTGGGGGTTGTGGTACAGTACTGGAGTTTTAATTGTTCTATTAAGGAGCTTATCTATGGGTCCGTTCCAGATTCTTCTGTTTGTCGTTTGGGCTGTTTCTGCCGTGGCGCTGACGATTCTCGTTCTGATGCATTCCGGTAAGGGCACCGGCGTTTCGGATATGATCGCTAGCTCGCTGTATAACTCCAGCTCTGCCACGGGCGTCATGGAGCAGAACCTCGATCGCCTGACGGTAATTATGGCCGTCGTTTTTGCCGTGTGTGTCGTTCTGTGCATGTTTTTCTTCCCGCAGGGCATCGTCGGCTACTAAGCATCGGCGTATATACGTTTGTAAGGGGTCCCACATGTGCGGGGCCCTTTTTGTTTACAGACTTGTAACAGAGCCAAAATATCCCCACATACTTCGCCCAACTAAAGAAATTCTCGACCGTTAACCGGAATCAGCGCCAAATTGTGCATAAAATGCGCTACTGTATTGCAAAACGTTGGCCCGCATTGCATAACCAGCCATAACAGCGGACCGCGTTTGAATGGTTCGATTGGGCTGTCTCGACGTTGCCCGGCCGAATTCACTTTGTCCTATCTCATAAGGAGGATGGCATGGCTGATTCTATGTTCCACCAGCCCGTTATGGGTCGTCGCGCCTTTGTTGGCGGCACCCTCGCTGCGAGCTCCATGGCTTTTCTTGCCGCATGCGGCAAGAAGGGCGGCGACGCTTCCGGTTCTGAGTCCGGTTCGACGCTGAACTTCTACATCAACAACCCGGTCTGCATCGACCCCTACAACGTCCAGGAGGATCAGGGCACTCAGGTCGAGTACCAGCTCTTCGACGCTCTGACGGAGTACGATAACGAGAAGGGCGAGATCGTTCCGCTGGCTTGCGAGTCCTTTGAGGCTAACGACGACGCCACCGAGTTCACCTTCAAGATCAAGAAGGCCAAGTTCCATAACGGTGACGACGTTACCTCCAAGTCCTTCAAGCTCGGTTGGGAGCGCCTGGTCAACACCAAGTCGGCCATCGCTACCGAGTATGGTCCTTCCGAGGTCTCCTATCACCTTTCCATGGTCGAGGGCTATGACGATCTACTTGCCGGTAACGCTACCGAGCTCAGCGGTGTTACTTGCCCCGACGATGAGACCCTCGTCGTTAAGCTGTCTTCCGCTTACGCCGACTTCCCCTTCGTCGCCTCTCACCCGGCTCTGTCCCCGGTTCCCGAGTGCGCCGAGACCGATGTCAAGAGCTTCTATCTTGCCCCGGTCGGCAACGGCCCGTTCATGATGGACGGTAAGTGGGAGGATGGTCAGGAGATCAACCTCAAGAAGTTCGACGATTATTATGGCGACAAGGCCAAGATCGACGCCATCCACTTCCAGGTCATCAAGGACGTGGAGACCGCTTACAAGGAGTTCCAGGCCGGTAACCTCGATGTCTGCGACGTTCCCGTTGCTCAGATCGACGCCGCCAAGAAGGACCGCGGCGAGTCCAAGGATGGCTACACCATGAGTGATGGTGCGCGCATGCTGCTCGGTTCCGAGCCTTCCACGTACTATCTGACGTGCAACACCACGGCCGAGCCGTTCAACAACGCTGACCTGCGTAGGGGCATCTCCCTGGCTATCAACCGTGAGGCCATCTGCAAGACCATCTTCAAGGGCACCCGTACCCCCGCTGACGGCATCGTTCCTCCGGGAATCGCCGGCTACAAGGAGGGCGCATGGGAGTTCTGCGCCTACGACGTCGACAAGGCTAACGAGTACCTCGACAAGGTCGCTCCCGCTGGCGCTAACGGCGATCGTGGCATCAATGTGACCCTGTCCTACAACCAGGACGGCGGCCACAAGGAGATCATGGAGTCCATCATCGGCGACCTCGCCAAGGTGGGCGTCACCGCCGTCTCCGATACCCCTGAGTGGTCTGCCCTGCTCGAGCAGTATCAGAACTTCAACTATCAGTTCGGCCGTCTGGGCTGGATCGCCGATTACCCGATCATGGACAACTTCCTGTATCCGCTGTTCCACTCCGACTCCCTGGGTGGCGACAACCGCTCCGGTTACAGCAACCCCGACTTTGACGCCAAGGTTGACGAGGCCCGTGCCACGGTTGACGACGACGAGCGTATCGCCAAGATGCAGGAGGCCGACGCCATGGTCGCCGCCGACTGCCCGGTCATCCCGGTGATGTTCTACACGCACACCATCGCTGGCTCCGACCGCGTCAAGTACCTCTACGTTGATCCGCAGAAGCACGCCGATCTGGGTACCGCTGAGCTCGCCTAAGAGTTTGCAGCTTCCGTGAGGGTCAAGTATTTACGTAGACCTCATGGGAAACATACAGTTCCCCCTAACCTGGGGTAAACTGGCTGATGGTAATTTTGGGATGCCGGTCTGGCGATCGGCATCCCATTTAGGTTAATCCCTAGATAGGGGAGTGGTATGGGTAAGTACATCGTTAAACGTGTGCTTCAGTTCATC
Source organism: Collinsella sp. AF04-24 (assembly GCF_003465685.1). Lineage (NCBI taxonomy): Bacteria > Bacillati > Actinomycetota > Coriobacteriia > Coriobacteriales > Coriobacteriaceae > Collinsella > Collinsella sp. AF04-24. The sequence goes on along the minus strand of NZ_QSBK01000021.1, from coordinate 4,207 downwards.
CCGGTGTTTTTGGGCGTCACGCTGATTCTGTTCGCCCTCCAGAATATCGTGCCGGGAGATCCGATCAAGCTGATCGGTGGAGACAAGGCTCTGTCCCCCGAGGTAGAGCTTCAGCTTCGCGTACGCTATCACCTGGTCCAGACGGACGAGGACGGTAACGCGATCCTTGACGAGAACGGCGATCCCGTTCAGACGTCGCTTGTAGACCGTTATCTGTATTACATGAACGGTCTGCTTCATGGCGATCTGGGTAATTCGTACCAGCGCAAGCTGCCGGTTACGGAAATCTTTGCCCAGAAGTATCCGTATACGGTCAAACTCGCCGCGTGCGCCATCGTGCTCGAGGCGATCATGGGTATCGGTGCGGGTATCATTTCGGCGGTAAAGCGTTATTCCTTCTGGGATATTTTGGTAACGCTGGCCACGTCGATCCTCGTTGCCGTTCCCGCCTTCTGGCTCGGCATGCTGCTGCAGCTGTTCTTCGGCGTCATCCTTAAGGACCTCACCGGCGGCGCATTCTCCATGCCGATTTCGGGTGCCGGCGGTTCCAGCTCTCAGTATCAGGATTGGATGCACTATGTGCTTCCGACCATTACGCTGGCTTCGGTTTCGACCGCTTATGCTGCCCGCATTATGCGTTCGCAGCTGCTTGACGTCATGAACCAAGATTACATCCGTACGGCAAAGGCCAAGGGTCTCTCCAATCGCGCGATCATCATCAAGCATGCGCTTAAGAATGCACTCATCCCCGTCGTTACCTATATTGGTGTCGACTTTGGCGGCATGCTTTCGGGTGCCATCCTGACCGAAACGGTCTTTAACTGGCCCGGTATCGGCTATGAGGTCTATCGCGCCATCAGCATGCGTGACTGGCCCATCGTTATGGGCGGCGTTACGCTCGTCGTCGTCGTCGTCATGGTGATCAACCTGCTCGTCGACATTAGCTATGCATTCCTCGACCCGCGCATCCGCCTTGGCGGTCCGTCGGATAAGGCCTAAGGGAGGTACGTCTCATGCAGGAAACTGATTCTCAGTCTCAGGAGCAGGCTACCGCCACCAAGGCCGCATCTGCTCCCGCCAAGTCCCGCACGCTGTGGGGCGACGCTTTTAAGCGTCTTCGCAAGAACAAGCTCGCCGTTATCGGTGTCTGCTGGATCATCGTCGTCGTTTTGGTTGCCCTGACCGCAGATCTGTGGGCTAAGCCCTGGCTCGGTTCGCCGACGGCTTCCGACTCGACCACCATGGCCGAGACGTCGCTGCTGGCTCCGTGTGCCGAGCACCCGTTTGGCACCGACGCCCTTGGCCGCGACATTCTCGTTCGTGTTATCTACGGTGCACGTGTTTCGCTTTCCGTCGGTATTATGGCCACCGCCATCTCCACGGTGATCGGTCTGGTCATGGGCGCCCTTGCCGGTTTCTATGGCGGCATCTGGGATACGATTATCATGCGCTGCGCGGACATCTTCCTGGCGTTCCCGTACGTGCTGTTCGTCGTCGCCATGATCGCCGTTATCGGCCGTGGCCTTCAGAACGTCTTTATCGCCATCGGTATTCTCGGCTGGCCTTCGATTGCGCGCGTCTTTAGATCCGCGATCCTCACGGTCAAAGAGAACGACTATGTTGACGCCGCCCGTGCCATGGGTGCATCCGATGCCCGTATCGTTATGCGCCATATCTTCCCGAACTCCGTTGCTTCCATCGTGGTCTACGCGACCATGAACATCGGCGGCGCTATTCTGACCGAGTCCGCTCTGTCCTTCCTCGGCATGGGCGTTATTCCGCCTACGCCTTCGTGGGGCTCCATGATTCAGGACGGTCAGCAGTATCTTCTGACTGCTCCCTGGATGATGATCATGCCCGGTCTGGCAATTCTCTCGACGGTGCTCGCCTTCACCCTGCTGGGTGACGGTTTGCGCGACGCCCTCGACGTCAAGATGAAGGACGCATAAGGATGAAGAAGAACAAGAACTATGTGGACCTGAAGGACCAGCCGGTTCCCGAGGGCCAGCATCTGCTCGAGGTCGATGACCTTAAGATGTATTTCCACACCGAAGATGGCGTCGTTCGCGCTGTCGACGGTGTCTCCTACACGCTCGATCGTGGCGAGACCCTCGGTGTCGTCGGTGAGTCCGGCTCCGGTAAGTCCGTGACCGCCATGACCATCATGGGTCTTATCTCGATGCCTCCGGGAAAGATTGAGGGCGGCGACGTTCGCTATCGCGGTCGTTCTATCCTCGAGATGACCGAGGAAGAGATGCAGCACATTCGCGGTAACGATATCGCGATGATCTTCCAGGATCCTATGACCTCCTTGAACCCGGTCTATAAGATCGGCAAGCAGGTGGGCGAGGGCCTTCGTCTGCACCGTGGCTACTCCAAGCAGGAGGCGCTCAAGCGCGCCACCGAGCTTTTGGACCTCGTGGGTATCCCCGAGCCCGAGAAGCGCGTCAATGAGTATCCGCACCAGTTCTCCGGCGGTATGCGTCAGCGCGTCATGATCGCCATGGCTCTTGCCTGCGATCCCGATATCCTGATTGCCGACGAGCCCACGACGGCTCTGGATGTTACCATTCAGGCTCAGATTATCGAGCTCATGCAGGAGATGCAGGAGAAGAACGGCAACGCCATTATTATGATTACCCATGACCTGGGCGTCGTCGCCGATATGGCCGATAAGATTATGGTTATGTACGCCGGCCGTCCCGTCGAGTTCGGTACTGCTGAGGAAATCTTCTACGAGAGCCGCCATCCCTACACCTGGGGTCTTATTCGCTCCATCCCGGAGCAGGCCATCGATGAGAAGAAGCCGCTGACGCCGATTCACGGCAACCCGCCTTCGCTCATGAATCTGCCCGAGGGGTGCGTCTTCTCTCCTCGCTGCCCCTATGCGACGGACAAGTGCCGCAAGCAGCGCCCCGAGCGCGTTGTCACCGAGTCCGGCCACTATTCTGCGTGCCATTATTCCGGTGACCCCGAGTTCCTCAAGAACGCCCCTGAGACGTCCCGCACGCGCAAGGATTCCAAGAAGGGAGGCGAGGCGTAAATGACAGACAATAACGAGCGCACTCCGCTGCTGAAGGTCGAGCATCTTTCTAAGGAGTTCCCCGCAGAGTCCGGCATGTTCGCCAAGCGTTTTTCCAAGCGCGTCGTCTCTGCTGTGAATGACATTTCGTTCGAGATTTATCCGGGCGAGACCTTTGGCCTGGTCGGCGAGTCTGGTTGCGGTAAGTCCACCACGGGCCGCACCATCATGCGCCTGACCAAGCCGACGGCAGGTAAGGTGTTCTTCCAGGGCAAAGACGTTGCCGAGATGAGCAAGCATGAGATCAAGGACATGCGTCGTGAGATGCAGTTCATCTTCCAGGACCCCTATGCTTCGCTCAATCCTCGTATGACCATCGGCGAGATCGTCTCCGAGCCCATGACTATTCATGGCGTGGGCACCAAGGAGGAGCGCATTGAGCGTGTCCGTGAGCTGCTGGACGTCGTCGGCCTCAACCCCGAGCACATCAACCGCTATCCGCACGAGTTCTCGGGCGGTCAGCGTCAGCGTGTCGGCATCGCCCGTGCGTTCGCTCTGAAGCCCAAGCTGATCATCTGCGACGAGCCCGTTTCCGCTCTGGATGTTTCCATTCAGGCCCAGGTTCTGAACCTGCTCAAGGAACTTCAGGACAAGTTCGGTACGGCCTATCTCTTCATTGCCCACGACCTGTCCGTCGTGCAGCACATCTCCGATCGCGTTGCCGTTATGTATCTGGGTAAGATGGTCGAGGTTTCGGACTGGAAGACGCTCTATAGCGAGCCTCACCATCCGTACACGCAGTCGCTGCTATCTGCCGTGCCGGTTCCCGATCCGGATATTCAGAAGACCCGCAAGCGCATCATCCTCGCCGGCGATCCGCCGTCGCCGCTGGATCCGCCGACCGGCTGCCGTTTCCACACGCGCTGCCCGATCGCGCAGGGCATCTGCTCCGAGAAGCTTCCTGAGTTTAAGGAAGTTGCCCCGGGCCACTGCTGCGCCTGCCACTTCGCGGAGCCGTTCCCGATCAAGGAATCGCACATCGACCTGTAGCCGGTTGTTATCGTTCGGGCCCGTGCTGGACTTAGTTTTCAGAACGTCCTCGACCATGGAAACCCCCTTATCCTGCTCCTTCGGAGCTGCGGATAAGGGGGTTTCCTGGTCTGCGGAATGTTCTGAAAACTAAGT
>NZ_QSBK01000020.1:42018-44051 GCF_003465685.1 Collinsella sp. AF04-24 | reverse complement strand
TTTGGACGGAGAGTTCGATCCTGGCTCAGGATGAACGCTGGCGGCGCGCCTAACACATGCAAGTCGAACGGCACCCCTCTCCGGAGGGAAGCGAGTGGCGAACGGCTGAGTAACACGTGGAGAACCTGCCCCCTCCCCCGGGATAGCCGCCCGAAAGGACGGGTAATACCGGATACCCCGGGGTGCCGCATGGCACCCCGGCTAAAGCCCCGACGGGAGGGGATGGCTCCGCGGCCCATCAGGTAGACGGCGGGGTGACGGCCCACCGTGCCGACAACGGGTAGCCGGGTTGAGAGACCGACCGGCCAGATTGGGACTGAGACACGGCCCAGACTCCTACGGGAGGCAGCAGTGGGGAATCTTGCGCAATGGGGGGAACCCTGACGCAGCGACGCCGCGTGCGGGACGGAGGCCTTCGGGTCGTAAACCGCTTTCAGCAGGGAAGAGTCAAGACTGTACCTGCAGAAGAAGCCCCGGCTAACTACGTGCCAGCAGCCGCGGTAATACGTAGGGGGCGAGCGTTATCCGGATTCATTGGGCGTAAAGCGCGCGTAGGCGGCCCGGCAGGCCGGGGGTCGAAGCGGGGGGCTCAACCCCCCGAAGCCCCCGGAACCTCCGCGGCTTGGGTCCGGTAGGGGAGGGTGGAACACCCGGTGTAGCGGTGGAATGCGCAGATATCGGGTGGAACACCGGTGGCGAAGGCGGCCCTCTGGGCCGAGACCGACGCTGAGGCGCGAAAGCTGGGGGAGCGAACAGGATTAGATACCCTGGTAGTCCCAGCCGTAAACGATGGACGCTAGGTGTGGGGGGACGATCCCCCCGTGCCGCAGCCAACGCATTAAGCGTCCCGCCTGGGGAGTACGGCCGCAAGGCTAAAACTCAAAGGAATTGACGGGGGCCCGCACAAGCAGCGGAGCATGTGGCTTAATTCGAAGCAACGCGAAGAACCTTACCAGGGCTTGACATATGGGTGAAGCGGGGGAGACCCCGTGGCCGAGAGGAGCCCATACAGGTGGTGCATGGCTGTCGTCAGCTCGTGTCGTGAGATGTTGGGTTAAGTCCCGCAACGAGCGCAACCCCCGCCGCGTGTTGCCATCGGGTGATGCCGGGAACCCACGCGGGACCGCCGCCGTCAAGGCGGAGGAGGGCGGGGACGACGTCAAGTCATCATGCCCCTTATGCCCTGGGCTGCACACGTGCTACAATGGCCGGTACAGAGGGATGCCACCCCGCGAGGGGGAGCGGATCCCGGAAAGCCGGCCCCAGTTCGGATTGGGGGCTGCAACCCGCCCCCATGAAGTCGGAGTTGCTAGTAATCGCGGATCAGCATGCCGCGGTGAATGCGTTCCCGGGCCTTGTACACACCGCCCGTCACACCACCCGAGTCGTCTGCACCCGAAGTCGCCGGCCCAACCGTCAAGGGGGGAGGCGCCGAAGGTGTGGAGGGTGAGGGGGGTGAAGTCGTAACAAGGTAGCCGTACCGGAAGGTGCGGCTGGATCACCTCCTTTCTAGGGAGATACATTCTTAGAGAGATCAACTTAACTCGAATAGAGGGCAGGAGCCCGTCCGGTAGATGTCCGCCAGGATAAGTCCCCGCAGCACCCGGTCCCCGGGGTCGCACCCGCGTACCTTGAGAGCCGCATAGCGATAGGAGAGAGATGGAAGATCATTCTTCCAGACTCGATTCTTTTCTGCGATTTAAAGACAGAATGATAGCAATCATTCATCCGATCCAAACAAGAAGAATTCACTTATAAATGAGTGAGGAGCATCTGATCGCGAGCACAGTCAACTACTGTGCCGCGGTATGAGATACCCGAATTGCGACATACGAGCGCTATTCATGATATCGATTAATTAACTTTAGCGACACGTGGATATCCCGCGGGCCCGATGCGGTCCCGCAAGATACCACGGGCGCACGGCGGATGCCTTGGCACAGGGAGCCGATGAAGGACGCGGCAAGCTGCGATAATCCCCGGCGAGGAGCACACATCCTTCGACCCGGGGGTCTCCGAATGGGCGAACCCAT